>NZ_MIBU01000281.1:0-17855 GCF_001830725.1 Sulfuricurvum sp. RIFOXYD12_FULL_44_77 | reverse complement strand
TAGAACTTCGCTCACCGCTTGCAAAAAAGTGTTGTCTGTACAGCAATTAGATTTTTCGAGATTGGCTAAGATTTTTTCGACCAAAACGTTCTCCTTGTGAACATAGGTGTATTCAAACATAGATGACTATTTCAACTCACCCCAGTGGTTCCCGATGTGCATCGAGGTTTTCAGCGGAACGCGTAGCTCTAAAATACTTTCCATAACCTCGACAAAGCGCACCGCGTAAGTCTCTGCCACATCCTCATCCACCTCAAAAATCAGTTCATCGTGGATTTGTAAGAGCATTCGGGCACGTAAACTCTCAGCGCGGATCATCGTATCGATCTTGTTCATCGAGAGCTTGATAAGATCACTCGCGGAGCCTTGGAATACGGTATTGACCGATTCGCGCTCGTAGGCCGCTTTGAGCATCGGAGTAGCGGAACCGAAATCAAAATAGCGGCGACGATGGAGCAGTGTCTCGACATACCCTATCTCTTTAGCCTGTTCAACGATGCCGTTGAAATACCCCTTGACACTCGGAAACGTCTCGAAATAGCGTTCGATAATCTCTTTGGCCTCTTTGGTCGTGATCCCTAACGTATCGGAGAGCTTTTTTTGCCCCATTCCGTACAACAGACCGAAGTTGACGGTTTTAGCAATATTTCGTTTACTCGCGGCTTCCGTTTCGCCGAACAACGCTATCGCCGTTTGCATGTGGATGTCGTGCCCCTCTTTAAAGGCGTTAACCAATACACTGTCTTGGCTGAAATGGGCGAGGAGACGAAGTTCGATTTGCGAATAGTCGATTCCGATCAGCTTTTTCCCACGCGGTGCAACAAACGCTTCACGGATACGCATCCCCAGTGCCGTTTTGACTGGGATATTTTGGAGATTCGGATTTTTGGAACTGAGCCGTCCCGTCGCCGTCCCCGTTTGGACAAATGACGTATAGATACGCGATGACGAATCGTTTTGCGCCAATGCGATCAGCGGTTCGATATAGGTCGAATAGAGCTTATGATACTCGCGATACTGCAACAGCATCGGAATCATAGGATGTTCAAATTGAAGTCCCTCCAAAACCTGCTCGTCGGTGCTATAACCCGTTTTAGTCTTCTTACCGTGAGCGAGTCCCAATGTCTCAAACAATATTACACCTAGCTGTTTCGGAGAATTGAGATTAAATACGGTTCCGCATGCGCTGTGGATTTGCTCCGTGAGGGTAACAATCTCTAATGACACCTCTTTTTTAAATGTCTCCAACACCGCCGTATCGACAGCAATCCCCTCGCGTTCCATCCCCAGTAACGTCATGGTAAACGGAAACTCAACGTTAAACGCTTCATCGAGCGCCTCTTGAGCACCTTTTAGCAGGAGTTGTTCTCGTAGCACTTCGTAAAGACGATAGGTGATATAAGCATCTTCTCCCGCGTATTTACACGCATCCTCGATTGCGACAGAGGCAAAGTTTTCCCCTTTTTTGACCGTGTCTTTGAAATGGATCATCTCATGGTTCAAAAGGCTCTGAGAAAGGTTATCCATAGAGAGTGAGCGGGCGGAATCGGTGAGCCACGCCATCACCATTGTGTCAGCATGAATATTAAGACGATCCACTTCTAAAAATCGGGTGATGAAATGGAGGTCAAATTTGATATTGTGTCCAATCACTTTGCGTGTGAAGAGATTGAGAATCGCTCTCTTCGCCGCCTCATGAGAGACTTGATCCCCAACGCCTAGATAACTGTGCATCATCGGGATATAATAGCCTGTTTTGCTGTCGCTACTGAAACTAAAACCGACCAGATGATCTTTGGTAGGATCGAGTCCCGTTGTCTCGGTATCGAAAGCAACAATCGCGTCGTGAGGGATGGCTTGAATAATAGTGTGTAATGTTTCGTCATTATCAATCAGTACACTGCATCCATCAATATTCTCACATTGCGGAACTGCTACTTTTTCAACTGTTGTGACTAATATAGTGGATTGCGACTCTTCAAACAGCGCTTTTGCCTTAATGGTTCGCAATACTGCGTTCATCTCATAGTGAACCAAATCATCATAGATCGGGAGAAACGGATTATCGAAGTGCATTGCAAATTCCGAAAAATCGAGGCTATCAAACACGTCATCTTTTAGACGTACCAGCTCACGGGAGCGGAACGCATCCTCTCGGTAGGTCTCTAATAACCCTTTGATCCGAGGCGGTGTCACCTCTTCGAGTCGCTCATACATTGCATCGAGTGTGACAAACTGCGTTAAAAGCTTTTGTGCCGTTACCTTTCCGATCCCTTTGACTCCTGGGACATTGTCTGCCGTGTCTCCGATAAGGGATTGATAATCGATAAACTGACGGGGGTGAACACCGTATTTTTCTTCGCAATGGCTCTCGTTCATCACTTTTTTACTGATTGCATCGACTAAAACAACCCGATCATCATCAATCAGTTGATAGAGGTCTTTATCATGAGAAACAACACGTACCAAAAACCCGTGTTGTCGTGCTTGACGTACTACAGAGGCGATCATATCATCGGCTTCAAACCCGCTTTGAGAGAGCGATTTGTATCCCATTTTATCGATCCAATCGATCGCGATAGGAAGCTGCATTATCAACTCTTCGGGTGCGGGTGAACGGTTGGCTTTATAGTTTGGATCGATTTCGGCACGAAAGCTCGGACCTTTGGCATCGAGAGCAAAAATCAGATAATCGCTGCTGTGATCTTTGTGCAAAGAGGCGATAAAGTTTATAAATCCGGTCAAAAGACCTGTCGGGAAACCTTGTTTATTTCTCAGAGGAGGAAGCGCATAGAATGAGCGGAAAAAAAATCCAAATGTATCAATAATCGTTACGGTAGGTTGAGCCATCAATCGCCTTTATCAGGCGCGAATTTTTTCAAGTATCGAATCAATCGATGCTTGAAGTTTTGCAATATCATAGCCTGCTTCTTCCGCTTTTTTAAGGCCATAGGAGATTCCGTGTTCCCCAAAAGGGTTGTTGATCGGAAGAATTGTTTTAATGATATTGAGTGCCGTAGCAAACTCTTTCACTTCATCCGGTGCTTTTTCAGGTGTATCGGAGTATTCAATCATCTCCACAAACTCTTTATCAAAATTCCAGTGGGTAAAAATTGCGGCGGTAACCGTTGCCGTCGTCTCTTGAACATACGAACGCTCAACGCTGGCAATATCAATAGCACTGTCAATGTCTGCTTTAAAATTGGTCGCTAACTCTTCTTGGATAACGTCGCTGGCAATGATAATTTTCCCTGTCTCCTGCAAAAAAGAGGCTAAAAAGAGTTTATCGGCTTTAGCACGGTCAATTTTCATGTACCACTCATGCGTCAATGCCGCCTGCATTGACGAAATTTCAGCAAAACGATCCGAACTGATTCCATAAGGTTCCATGTCGACATTGAGGAGTTTTCGAACAGAATTTCCAAGACCGATAGATCGGGTCATACTCATCCCGAACAAGGAGACCGCTTGTCCTACGTTAAGTATTTCACGTCGAAAACTGTACAGAGGAGAGTTTGCCGCTTTGAGTAAGTTGGCAACGATCATCGGATCGTGCTCAACGGCTTCAATCAAATCATGAATCGAGCTATCAGGATTGTTACAAATTCGTTGCATATCAATCACTGTTTTTGGAAGCGGAGGCAAAGATTTAATACTGTTTATAATCGAACTTTTCATTCAAATGATCCTCTACAAAAGCAATTAGGGTTATTATAGCTTATTTAACTCTAGAGCCAAATATTTTCCGGTAAAGCTGCCCGTTTTTTCCCAATCTCTGGCGACGCATTCAGGATCACCCTCAGCAATCAGCAAGCCGCCTCCGCTTCCCCCTTCAGGCCCCATGTCAATGATATAGTCGGCATTTTTAATCATATCAAGGTTGTGTTCGATAACGAGTACCGAATTGCCCAACTCGACGAAGTTATGTAGCACTTTGGTGAGACGGTTCACATCATCGAAATGAAGTCCCGTTGTCGGCTCATCAAGGATATAGAGGGTATTACCCGTATCACGTCGGCTAAGCTCTTTGGCAAGTTTAATACGCTGTGCTTCCCCGCCTGAGAGGGTGACCGCATTTTGTCCTAACGTGATGTAATCAAGTCCCACATCGCTGAGGGTTTGTAAAATAGCTTTGATTTTCGGAATCGGGGCGAAAAATTCCAATGCTTCCCCCACCGACATATTAAGGACATCGGAGATCGTTTTCCCCTTGTACTCGACTTGGAGGGTTTGAAGGTTATAGCGGCTGCCGTGACACGAATCACATTTGACCATAATATCGGGGAGGAAGTGCATTTCGATTTTGATCTCCCCTTCCCCCTGACATTTTTCGCAGCGTCCCCCCTTGACGTTGAAACTAAATCGTGACGACGTATAACCGCGAATCTGAGCCTCTTTTGTCTTGGCAAAGAGATTACGGATTTCGTCCATTACCCCCGTATAGGTTGCAGGGTTTGAGCGGGGAGTACGTCCGATAGGGCTTTGATCGAGATAGATCACCTTATCCAGTTTTTCCAGCCCCTCAACCTCTACCCCTGCAACACGGTTGATTTTACGGGCATGATTGAGAATTTCACGAGTTACGGGGAGGAGCGTTTGTAAAATCAAAGAGCTTTTACCGCTTCCGCTCACACCCGTTACACAGACGAAATTATGGAGGGGGATTTTGACACTTAAATTATTAATATTATTTAATGTAACATTATTGATCGACATCCACTCTTTTTGCGCTCTTCGGTAAAAATATTCGATCTTTTTCCGACCGGAAAGATACTGCGCCGTTAACGTATCGGATTTTTTCATCTCCTCTAGTGTACCCGCAAATACGACGTTCCCGCCGTATTTACCCGCACCCGGACCTATATCGACGATAAAATCGGCATTCTCAATCGTCTCTTTATCGTGTTCGACGACAATAACGGTATTCCCTTTTTCCTGCAATGAACGTAATGTTCGGATCAGTTTGAGGGTGTCGCGTTCATGCAAGCCGATACTCGGTTCATCAAGGACGTACATTACCCCAGTCAACCCGCTTCCTATCTGGCTAGCGATACGGATACGCTGTGCTTCTCCCCCACTGATCGTACGAGCATCGCGACTGAGAGAGAGATACCCAAGACCCACATCAAAGAGGAAAAAGAGGCGTTCGCGAATTTCATTTAAAATCGACGCTGCGATCATTGTACTCTGATCACTCAGACCATTAAAGGTTTGGGGATCGGCAAACCATGCATACGAATCTTTGAGCGGCATTGAGATAACATCACCGATCCCTTTATCGGCTACACGTACGGCAAGCGACTCCCGCTTCAGTCGGTGGGAATTACAAATATTACACGGCTTTTCAGACATATAGTCAGCAAGATCTTTTTCATCTTTAAAAATATCATAGGCAATACGGACGATCCCCGGCCAAATACGCTTGATTGGATGATCTTGCCATTTGAACTCCACTTCATCGACGCTCCCGTGAAGAATCGCTTTCTTTTGATACTCTTCGAGTGTATAGAATGGAGCGGTAATGCTAATCCCTGAAGCGGCACAAAACGCTTTCAAAAAGGTAAAGTAGTACCCTTTGTTAAAACCGTAAACAATTTTGATTGCCCCTTTTTCTATCGGAAGCTCAGAATCGATGATTTTGTCATAGTCTAGCGCATAGCGAATCCCTAAGCCGTCACACTCACTGCACGCTCCCTTGGGAGAATTAAACGAAAAAGAGAGGGGCTCGAGAGGATCAAAACTGACCTTACAATCAAAACAAGCGCTGTGCTCGCTGTAATGGATCAATTTTTCCGCCATCCCTACTTCGTCGTGATTTTGGATCTCGATCTCTACCTCGCCGTACGATTCTTTGAGCGCTTTTTCAACGTCTTGAGCGACACGGTCATGGTTGTCATCTTTAATGATCAGACGGTCTATGACCACTTTAAGGGTATGTTTTTTGGTTTTGGAGAGTTCGATCTCCTCGTCTAGACGTACCATAACCCCATCTACCATCGCACGAACGTATCCTTTATGTCGAAGCGATTCGAGGATGTCGGCGAATGATCCTTTTTTCTCTCGGACAAGCGGTGCCAAAATGACGATCTTAGCCCCATCGGGGAGTTTTAACACTTGATCAATAATATCCTGAGCCGACATTTTGGAGATTTTCTTGCCGCAAAGATGGCAGTGTTGTACTCCGATACGGGCATATAAAAGGCGTAAATAGTCATATATTTCGGTGATCGTCCCGACCGTTGAGCGGGGATTTTTAGAAGTGGTTTTTTGATCGATCGCGATGGCAGGAGTTAGCCCTTCTATTTTATCGACATCGGGCTTTCCGACACGATCCAAAAACTGTCGTGCGTACGAAGAGAGTGATTCGATGTAGCGGCGTTGCCCTTCGGCGTAGAGGGTATCGAATGCCAACGTCGATTTTCCGCTCCCGCTGATTCCCGTACAAACAATCAACTTGTTTTTTGGGATTTCCAGCGAAATATTTTTGAGATTGTGCTCTCGTGCCCCAATAATTTTAATCATATCCATAATTCTTTACCCCGCGATCAATTTGTATGCTGTAATAGCAAAAATAAGACAATAAAAAAAGACTAAAACCCTCTTATAATGGGTTACTTTAATTCGATGTAAAAGCCAAATGCCCACTATAATTCCGACAATTGAGGAAAATGCTACCACGAATCCTGCCTGAGCGTTAATCATCCCCAGCCAAAACAGTGTAACAAATGCCGAAATCGAGGTAAACATCACAAAGAATAGCCCCACGGCGGAAGCTTTTTTTAGGGGAAATCCCATAAAACTCACCAGTATCGGTGTCATTAATATCGAACCGCCCACCCCAAGCATTCCAGAGAATACCCCAATTGCACTCCCTATGACAGTGTAGAGAGGACGATTAACAACTTCCGCTTTGGTAGGTGCAGGATTCGACAGAGCTAAACGACCCAATGTGAAGGCTACGATACTTAAAAAGAACCATTCTAAGAGGTTTTCATTTAAAAGTTTTACCAAAAATGCCCCTGCCATTGCCCCTAATACTCCACCGTATCCGAAATATTTGACATCACGGACGACATAGGTTTGATTTTTATGGTGAATCCAAGCCGCCATCAACGATCCCGCAACCATTTGTGTCACCGAAATACCGATCGCCTCTTTGATCCCAAACCCCATATAGAGTAAAATGGGGACACTGACCGTCCCTCCGCCGATTCCGAAAAATCCTGAGAGGATACCGACACTGATACCTAAAAGGATTAATTCAATTGTCATACTTTTTCTTTACATTCTTTTTCAATCGCGCGATTATACTCCCTTAGTGCTTCAACGAATACCCTTTAAGTTCAATTGATTTTACGCTATAATCAATTATCATACTTAAAAAAGAGTGAGGATGTGATGTTACCCATTATTGTCGAAGCTGCAACTAATTTTTGTATTCATCAAATCCGTCTCCCTTACGATCTTGTACCCACATCCGCTAAAAAGAGAACACTTCTTGCTTATATTGATATTGAAACAACAAACGGAGAGTCTCACCGTGCTTATATTGGTTGTGACGCAATGTTGATTCAAAGCATTGCCGAGATATTTTTAGGCGAAGATGAAAGTGATGAACAAACACTCATCGATATGCTCTTGGAGACAACCAATATGATCGTCGGAAGTGCGAAAGTGCTTGCGAGTGAGTTGTACGAAACAACAATGACGATTGCGACGCCGTTTGTTTTATCGCACGAAGAAATTGCATCGCTTCACTTGGATGACGTCCAGTGTATCGGCATTGATGGCGGTGAAATGACAATCGCATTACAAAGGCTCTAAGAGATGGATGAAACAGTAGCAGAATCTACCCTTCCTAAAGATCATGTTTTTGATCCTGAACGGGAACTGTCATGGATGGATTACGAAGGGTTACTCGATATGGAAGTTGAATTTGTTGCCGATTTGGGACAAACGACACTTTCGTTGGAAGAGATACTGAAGCTTGAAAAAGGATCTGTCATCGATTTAGGCAAACCGGCGGGTGAGAGTGTTGAATCTTATGTGAATCGGCGTATTATCGGCAAAGGAGAAGTCATGGTTTATGAAAAGAACTTAGCAATCCGTATCAATGAGGTGCTCGATTCGAGTGCCGTACTTTACTACCTTTCAAAAGAGAGACTATGAGATACCTAATCCCTTTACTTCTACTCCCTGCCCTTCTATGGGGAGCTAAAATTTTAAGCTATAACGTCTATGATCGGAACGATCGTGTGGACGTTATGCTGACGTTTGATACCCCTTATGAAGGGGTACTGCGCCAAAATCGTCAGGGCAATACCGTCGTTATCAAACTTGA
The DNA here is from genome assembly GCF_001830725.1 of Sulfuricurvum sp. RIFOXYD12_FULL_44_77. Taxonomy (NCBI): domain Bacteria; kingdom Pseudomonadati; phylum Campylobacterota; class Epsilonproteobacteria; order Campylobacterales; family Sulfurimonadaceae; genus Sulfuricurvum; species Sulfuricurvum sp. RIFOXYD12_FULL_44_77. The sequence goes on along the minus strand of NZ_MIBU01000281.1, from coordinate 9,514 downwards.
AGAAGCATTTATTGAAGATCCGAAAGTCAAAGAGGTTAATTCAAAATATTTAAGCAAACTTACTATTTCGCCCCAAGAAGAAAATATTGAAATTATTGCAGAAGTTGCAAACGATGTCATAATGCAGGCGTCTAAAACATCTGATTCGTATGGTCTGCGCTTACGGTTTACTCACCCTCTCCCTAGCGATACTATCATCCAATCCGCCCCTATCGATGAAGCCGCTATCGGCGCACTTCCAACTAAAAAAAGTAATGAGTTTGAACAAAGCTATTATGTCGTTATCGGTATTTTAGTGATCGGTATCGGTATTTTATTTTGGCTAAAACAAAATATAGCTAAGCGTACCGCAACACTCCAAAGCGAACCTAAAGCGCCTTGGCTTTTTAACAAATCCACTGCCGAAGTCAAAGCAACGCTCTCTAATCCACTTCCCCTTTCAGGAGATAGCGGGGGTATCCATATTCGGTTCCAAAAAACACTAGATCCTTCCCATACGGTAGCGATGCTTGATTATGGAACCATGAGTTATTTGGTGCTATTAGGGAATAACACCCTTTTACTTGATAAATTTCAAGATAATATCCCTATCACTCAAAATGACTTTGAGACCCTCTTACAGTCAAAACACCGAGAGCTTGACGGCTATTTTCAACTCGCCCCCGCTCAGGATGAAGTATTTGATTCGTATAAAGAAAAAGCATCAGGAGTGTATTGATAGATGGATTTAAAACAAAAGCTCACTGATTATGGGTGTGGCGTAGAATTTGTAGATATTGCTTTAGGGTATCACCAATTTTACAATCCTGAACACGATATAGAAACTTTTATCGAATACGTTGAAGAAGAACATGCCAAAGTCGAAGCGGCCGAAGCTCAAAAAGAGATTGTTGATGCTTCAGGGCTTCTTCTGGAGTTTGAGGATGAAAAAGAGGTCTAATCCTCACCTCTTTTTATAAATCTCACCGACTCGCTTGAGCGAGAAGCGCATCCGATTTGATACTCTACCATCGAGGTAAACGGATCTAAAAAGTGCTCAAAGCTCCCCTGTGCTATCTCTTCTGCCCCTTGTTCATTCAATAATTCCAAAATGCTCAGTGTCGATTCAATCGTTGAGAGACAAAACTCTTTAGGTTGCTCTTTGATCCGAAACTGCGAACTTTTAGAGTGGGTAAAACTCACTTTAGGGAGATTCTGAATATTTTTACTAAGACGAAGCATCTTCACCGAACACGGCCATGTCGAGTCAATGATAAATATTACTACCTGCTTTCCTTCCGCTTCGATTTTCTGCTGATTTAAATTAAGAGAGTTTTTACCGGGATAAAGGACATAACAGAGATTATTGTCATCATCGATTAATGCATTGATAGCCCTATGGTCACTAAAATCGATATCGATGTAGAGTTCTGAGTTGGGAAGTGAAAGGTGAGTCAGGCGTCCTGTGCCGTTTTTCGTTTTTTTAAACTCTTTCGGATGCATTAAGATAATGAACTTTGTACGTGTCTCTATCGGCTTGACATATCGGCACATACACGAGCTGAGGGGACGGTAACATTGGTAGCATTTTTTTCTTGACTCTTCTAATTCATTCATCGCGTAATCTATCTTCTATTGCTTTTCATTATTATATCTAAAAGAGTATTTTGGTCTGTTCATACTAAAATTTTGATATTATCTTGACAGCATGAGAGCTATAATTCATCAAAAAAGATGGAAGCACGATGCATTTAGCAGATAATATTTGGGTTGTTGTAAGTGAAGGATTATTTTTGTTCGGACTTGTCATTGTGATATTGGTAAAAATCGCCGCAAATATCAATAAATGACACTATTGTATCCCTACCGCCATTATATGGTCTCTATTGTATTGCTTGCCTCCATTACATTGGTGAGTCAAGCGTTCCGTACAGAGCTGGGACTTATCAATATTGCATTAATTCATTTGATACCGGTTCTGGTCATTGCTCTTCATGGAAAAATGGGCTCGACTATGATGGTAACTGCCAGTTCCGTTTTGATGTTTGATCTCCTCTATGTCCCGCCAAAATATAGCTTTGATGTCCATGACCTTACCTATATATGGAGTTTTATTATCTTTTTTGCCGTGGGATACACGATCAGTTATCAGGCTAAGCGGATACAAACAAATGCGATAAAAGAGATATTTCTCAATACCCTCTCTCATGATCTAAAAACTCCGTTATCCTCTATACTTGGAAATGCTTCTATACTGTTAAAAGAACAGATCATTGATCCGAAGACGCGTCGGGATGTATTAATTCAGATTAATGATTCAAGTCAGAGAATGAACCGTTTGGTATCCAATCTTCTTGACAGTGCACGTTTGCAAGACACCCAAAGTGCACTGCGCATGGAGTGGTGCGATTTTGAGGATATCGTCGGAGTCGCACTTCAAGAGTTTCGCTACAACCCGAAACAGTCTCAAATTGTGATATCTATTGATCCTCAGTTGAAGCTCTTTTGGGGAGATTGCGCACTTTTGGTTCGTCTTATCGTTAATCTTATCGACAATGCACTCAAATATACGGATGAGGGAAAAACAATACGACTTACTATAACGGAAACAGGAGAGACCATAAAGATAATCTGTTTTAATGAGTCACAACCGATCAAAAAAGCCGATCTTAAAAATATGTTCGATCGCTTTTATCGTTTAGAGCATAGTGCCGATATCGGGGGAAGCGGTATCGGTCTCTCTATATGTCGCGATATCGTTAGTGCCCATAATGGAGAAATAGAGGCGTATAATGTTCAAAATGGTGTCTGTTTTGAGATCACTTTTTCGGTTACTAAATCTCCATCCGGCGGATTGAAAGAGCTACTATGAAAACGCAAGAGTTGATTCTAATCATTGAAGACGATCAAGCTATTTCAAAAATGGTAAGTTTGTCGCTCCATCAGCATGGATATAAGACATTGGTTGCCGCTGATATAAAAAGCGCATTGCGTCTGATACAAACCAATAGTCCCGATTTAATTATCCTAGATTTGGGTCTCCCTGATGGAGACGGTAAAGGGCTGATCAAAACCATCCGATTGGAACTTGCTATTCCGATTATTGTGGTATCGGCCCGCCATGAAGAAAAAGAGGTCATTGCTTCGCTTGATTCGGGGGCAGATGATTATGTCTTGAAGCCGTTTTCGATTGATGAGCTGCTTGCTCGCGTCCGCTCGGCACAGCGACGTTTTTTAGGTCTTCAGCCTAATGTAAATGTTATACTATGCCATGAACTTACATTGGATATTGAACATCATCTGGTTTTAAGAAAGGGAGAATCTTTGAAATTGACTCCAACGGAGTTTAATTTGCTAAAATATTTTATCCTTCATCGCAATCAGGTGCTCCCTTATCCCCGTATTCTCAAAGAGGTATGGGGCGTGGGATATCAAAGTGAGATGCAGTATTTACGAACCTATATTAATACATTACGTAAAAAAATAGAACCCGATGTAGCACGTCCGATCTATATTCATACCGAGATGGGTATCGGGTATCGTTTTACATGTGATACGTCAAACTTCGATTAAAGGATCCAGTATACATACGCAAGAGATTAAACTTATACTTTATAGCTTTATTGTTCTCATTCTCATCGGAACCGCACTTCTTTCCCTTCCGTTTGCTCATAACGGAGAGTTGCGGTTTATTGATGCTCTTTTTACCGCAACCTCTGCCGTATGTGTGACCGGTTTGATCGTCAAAGATACTCCTGTCGATTTTACAGCCGCAGGACAGGTGATCATTCTGGTATTGATCCAAATCGGCGGTCTTGGATATATGACGGCCGTGACCTTTATGGCGGTTATACGTAAACAAAAAATCGGACATCGTGACCGTCTGATACTAAAAGAGTCTCTAAACCACCCCGGAATGGATGGGTTGGTACGATTTTTAAAAATTGTTTTTGCTTCTATCATCATTATCGAAGTCGTTGGGATGGTTATATTGACGTTCCGTTTTTGGGTCGATATGCCCTTCGATAAAGCGGTATGGCTTGGAGTATTTCATGCTATTTCTGCGTTTAACAATGCCGGTTTTTCCCTTTTTAGCGATAATATGATGGGCTATCGCGGTGACACAGTCATTAATCTAACCATTCCGATTTTGATTATTCTTGGCGGTTTAGGGTATATCGTATTACTTGAAATTTACAATTATCGGCGCGGTCAACTTGTCCGTATTTCCACCCATACTAAAATTGTTTTGTATATGAGTGCCATACTTATCGTTAGTGCTATGGCATTACTCCTCTCTTTAGAGTGGAATCATGCATTTGAGTCAATGCAGTGGAATGAAAAGATCTTAGCGGCTTGGTTTGCTTCCGTTAACTACCGTACTGCCGGATTTAATACGATTGATATTTCAACGTTGACCGATTCGAATCTCTTTTTTGCGACGTTCTTTATGATGACCGGAGGGAGTCCTGGAGGTACTGCGGGAGGGATTAAAACGACGGCAGTCGCACTCGCACTGATCGGAGTATGGTACACCCTTAGGGGAAATACCCATGCCCATATTTTTCGTCGTTCCATTTCACCCTATCAAATTAACAAGGCCTACGCTGTTATTTTCGTCGCTTCGATTTATGTCGTCTTTTCTACCATTTTGTTGAGTGAAATTGAGCGTTTACCGTTTTTAAGAATATTATTTGAAACGACGTCTGCATTCGGTACTGTAGGCTTATCAACCGGAAACGGAGGCGTTCTAAGTTACAGTGCTCTCTTTAGCGATTGGGGAAAACTGAATATCATTGTGTTGATGCTTATGGGGAGGGTAGGAGTATTTGCTTTTACCCTTATTATTGTCGGAAAAGCGATAGAGAGTCGCATCCAATATGCAGAAGGAAAGGTAATTATTTAAATGGAAACATATGCAGTTTTAGGGTTAGGAAAATTTGGATTTCACGTTGCAAAAGGGCTGGCGCAACAGGGACTTAGCGTTATTGCGGTAGATATGGATGAGGAACAGGTGCGTGAAATAAACGAATTTGTCCAAGATGCTATTATCCTCGATTCTACCGACATTCGTGCACTTCGCGAAGCGGGAATCGGCAATGTCGATGTAGCGGTCGTCAGTATCGGTGAAAATATCGAGGCGAGTATTCTCACCGTAATGGCACTAAAAGAGCTAGGGGTTGAGACGGTAGTAGCCAAAGCGATTACGACGGTACACGGCCAGATCCTCTCAAAGCTCGGAGCCGCAAAAGTGATCTATCCGGAGATGGAATCCGCTAAAAAAATCGTTAAAAAAATGGTTAAAAACATGCATTACGAGACGATCGATCTCTCAATTACCATGAAAATAGCGAAACTCACCGTCCCCTCTTTTTGGATCGGAGCATCGATACTCTCCCCGATCTTTGAGGATGAATATGAAGTAAAACCGATAGCGTATAAACACCAAGGTATTTGGTACACTTCGTTTGAAAAAGACGATATTCTGGAAAAAGGGGATATCCTCGTCGTTTTAGGAAACAGCGGTCATATTGAAGCGCTCAGTAAAAAGATTTAGTCCCCTTAGAGCTTGTTGGCAATCGTTTTAATTTCGTTGACGAGTGCCTGCTGTCGAGCATAAATGTATTCAATAAGATAGCTCTCATACGGTTCTATAAGATTCAATTCTACGACTACCTTCGTAAATTCATCCCCCTCTTGTATGTACTGTATTTTCCCTGAAACAGCCATAGTTACCATCCCCCCATCAAACCGTTCTAGAGGAAGATTAAATTGCAAGCTAACTTTGGAGTCCAATTTGAGAGGAACTTTTGAGACACTTAATTTACACGCAATTGATTTAATTGAGATATCGAGTATAGTTCCGGATATGACACTTTTGGCTGTAGCTATCGTCACATGCATCCGATGATCACTTTGGATACGGATATATTGACGATTATTTCCGGAAGCTTGCAGCGGTTCAAAATTGGACAATACGGCTATCTTTTTGGCTACATCGACGATTTTAACATTCGCGAGAATATCGAATGGGACATTGGCCCCCTGAATGACGACATTCCCTTCCAGTTTCATGGCATAGCCTTGGATCTTTTCGATCGCAACGTAAACCATATCATTCGAAATCTTGACAATACGTGCCGCCGTGCTGATACGAATACCTTTGTAAAAATTAAGCAGTTTTACCGGTGTCTTTGTCAAAATCATTTTTTCAAGATAATGAAGCGCTTGTGTTTTTTCATCGACTTCTTGTGGAGCTGCGGAAATCTGAAAGTGAACAAGATGGGCTAAATCACGTGAAAGAAGCTGCTTTTGATTGATATGGTCTATGATGCCGATCGCTTTATTTAGCTCAACCCCATGCATATCGATAATAAAAGAGTCAATAACCGGAGAAGCGCCTTCTATCGATATTTCAAGATTCAGATTTTCATGAAAACGTTCTAATTTATGTTTAAGTTCGTCTAATGTGAGGCTTGAAGAGATAAGGGTATAAATATCTTTATGCCATTGAGCCATCTGTGTATCATGATCAAAATGGGTTTCTGCAAGCTTCAGTATCTCTTTACAGATATCATTGTAAACGTCTTCGCCACGCATTTCAATGATCTTATCCGAATTTTCAATGTACATAACAATGATCGGAATCGCCTCATTTTCTCTTTTGTGGATAACAAACGCATCTTTAAGAAGTTCAATGAAACCCATTCGGTTGTGGAGTTGTTTGTTGCATTTTTGAATGGGTGCGTTCAAAGGGATCATACTGACAAGGAATTCACTATCTTTTAGCGGTTGGTTGGTGACAAAATACTCTTTTGACTCACCGCTGCTATCTTTACGCGAGACTATTTTTTGAGAAAATCCGGATGTTTTAAGGAGCGAAGCCATCTCTTTCTCTTCAAAAAAGCAATCCAGATCTGAGAGGCTTTTTATCCCGAATTTACGCTTTAACGTATCATTGGCATAAACAGCTTTCCCCTCTTTGTGTATCCAAAAAAGATTATTGGAATATTCGGATATGGTACGATCATAGTTACTGAGGATAGATTCATTGTGTTTTTTGACCAATGTCGAAAAAATCCCCATCATAACCTGAACAAACTCCTCTTCATTTTGAGGAATAGCGTTAACACTGGAAACACGTAAAGAGAGAGCGGCTCGTAATACGTTAATATCTTTATACTCAGGTGTCAGAACAATCGACTCTAGGGATTGGATCAGGGCGATAGAATTTTTTAAATCGGGGGTTCGTAGAAGATCAGCTGAGCCGCAGATAATGAGTAAGTGACAGTTTAAAGGTGAAGCGTCTATTTGAATCTGATCAAAAGATCTGAAATCAGACGTACGGAAAACAGATTCAGCAGATTCTCGAAATGGTAAATCAGTTCCAGATTCATACACAACGAGCAAATCAAAGTGTTTGGCGTACTTGGCGATTTTTAGAATGGACACCTTCATCCCTGATGTTTTAAATAACTATAATTGTACCCTATAAGAGACTTTTCCCCACTTAAATCAGGGCAAAGTTAGCTTGAACACAGTTTCTGCTAATATTGCAAAAAAGATTTAGGAAATATTTATGCTCCGTTTTGCCCCAAGCCCGACCGGTGATATGCACATCGGCAATCTCCGTGTCGCTTTATTTAATTACATTTGTTCTGTTCAGCGTGAAGAACCGCTCTTAATCCGGATCGAAGATACCGATAAAGAGCGCAATATTCCGGGAAAAGAGAAAGAGATATTTGAAATACTGGCACTCTTTGGTATCGAATACCAAGAAGAACAGTTACAAAGCAATAATCTCCGCTTTCATCGTGCAATGGCACTACAACTTCTCCAAGATAAAAAAGCGTTCAATTGTTTTTGTACCCCTGAAACACTCGATGCCAAGCGTGAAGCTTCCAAAGAGGGGAAAATTGCCTATCGTTATGATGGAGCGTGTGAGAATCTCCATGCCGAAGAGGTGATCGATAATCCCCTCCCCTTTACGATCCGTTTGAAAAAACCGAGCCATTCGATTACCGTGACCGACATTATCAAAGGGGAAAGTACCTTTGCAGCCGATGATATCGACAGCTTTATTTTGATGCGTGCCGATAAATATCCAACGTATAATTTTGCGTGTGCCGTTGATGATATGCTCGCCGATATCTCTCTTATCATCCGTGGAGAGGATCATCTGAGTAATACCCCTAAACAAATGGCCATCCACGAAGCGTTGGGTTACGACAAAAAAATAGAGTACGCCCACTTGCCGATTATCCTCGGAAACGAAGGTAAAAAAATGTCGAAGCGGGATGATGCTTCGAGTGTTAAATGGCTTCTTGAAGAGGGGTATCTTCCCGAAGCGATCACTAATTATCTCATCTTGATGGGGAACAAACCTCCGTGTGAAATATTCTCGCTTAAAGAGGCTATCAAGTGGTTTGATCTGAAAACCCTCTCCAAAGCACCTGCTCGTTTTGATATCGATAAGCTTAAATTCATCAACCGTGAACATCTCAAAGGGCTTGATCCTAAAGAGCTTTCACGATACGTCGGATTTGCCGATGAAGAGATCGGAAACCTCGCAAAACTCTTTTTAGAAGAAGCAAGCACCCTCAAAGAACTACGTGCTAAAATTGGTGCGATATTTGCTCCGAAGGTTGTCCCGGATGAGTACAAAGAGGGGTTTGATGTATTACGCGATTTAACCCTCAAAGCTCCCCATTTTGATGACTATGAGTCGTATAAAGCCTATTTGATGGAACACAGCGGCCTCAAAGGGAAAAGCCTCTTTAAACCGTTGCGTATTCTTATCGGCGGTGCAGAGCACGGACCGGAGATGAACGATCTCTACACCCATATTAAAAATTATCTTAAAGAGGTGGCAAAATGATGGAGGGTATTATTTCAGGTTTGGGCGGCATTGTCCACTCTCTCCTTACCGTATATACGTGGGTAGTTATCATCGGAGCCCTTTTGACGTGGGTGCGACCTGATCCGTACAATCCGATCGTGCAGATTATTTACCGACTTACCGAGCCAGCCTATCGTGCGGTTCGCAAGATTATGCCGACCGTGTTTAACGGTCTGGATTTAGCTCCGATCATCTTGATCGTTTTATTGAACGTAATCGATGTAATATTGGTTAATATCATAAATGCGGTGGTTATGTCGTGAAACTCTCCTTTTCCCTTGCGGCACTCCTTTGCGCTAATCTTTGGGGCGTAACACTTGATGAGATCAATACTAAACCTCCTTCCCGTGAAAAGAATTTTTTAATTTGGCAATTTTTACGACAAGATATTAATGCGACTCAGGCTGCGGAAGCTTTTTATCAAATCGATACCGTCAATGAGCGGTTTTTATTCGACTACGCTTGCAAAACTGATGAAGCTGAGATTCGATACACGGCAGAGTGTCTCCAGAAGGTCTCTACCGATTTAATGAGCATTGTTGAAGATGATTGTCTCTATCTAGCCCTCACACCGATAAAAGCACAGCATTTGGAAAGCTATGAGCGTGAACTCATCGCTACCCGTTTGGGGGATCG
>NZ_MIBU01000280.1:0-1637 GCF_001830725.1 Sulfuricurvum sp. RIFOXYD12_FULL_44_77 | reverse complement strand
TTTATTAATGAATATGTTGTGATGGGTATCTTTTTCTGATGTTTTCTCTGTAGCAGTTTTTTCATCCGATGCTTGGTTGAGTGTATTGCTCTGTCTGTAATCATCTTCAGGACGGCTCAGAATACTTTTAACCTCTTGCTCTAATGTATCCCAAAATTTTACTTCATCTATTGTTGAGATATTGGTTCCTGACTCGGCTGATGCATTATTACCACCACTTGCTTCGGCTGATCCACTTGCCCCAGCTGCTGTTCCCGAATTAGAGCTAAGACGGATATTTGTGCTTCCTGTCCCTTTTCGTTCGGTAGTAATATAATCTATATTATAAGTTTTTGTTGTTAGATAGGAGATCTTTAGAAGGTTGTTTTGTAAGGTATATTGAAGATTGTTCTCTTTGATGATTAAATCGAACACTTCATTAATGGTCAAATTTTTCAAAAAAGTTTTATTCATCGGTCTTTTAAGAACTTCTTCGGCTTGCTCATCTGTGACAACGACACTCATGCCGCACTCATCACTAAGTTGGTCAACGAACTCTCCTACGCTAGTTCCTTTGACAGAAGAGATATTGAAAAGCTCATACGTACAATCTGCCTGCAGTGTAGGTGTGAGAAGGGCAGCCGTGGCAACGGATAACATAAACGCTCGCGCATGGTGTTTAATTACTGATGTCATGATACTTTCCTATTTCGTGATGATTTTAATATTATTATTTTGTTTGGTTAAAAACAAAATAAGCTTTTGATCTTTTTTCCCTGTCAATAAAACAGAATTGGACTTAATCTCAGCGAGGGTGAAATTACGGACACTTTGCCCGACTTTATACCATTTACCGCTGATTAATACCGATTTATTCATTATTGCAAGAAGCCGTAGCGGTTCCTCGAGCACTTTTGGTTGAGCCAAAACTCCCATACTGCCCAATTTAGGAGGGGCTAGAAGATTGGATCCCGATTTTACGGTCGGTATTGCTTTTTTCATTTTCATCGGATCACGCAATGAGTTGATAAATCCATCCGGTACACCGATCCGTGCAGGAAGAATGGCAAGAATTTGCTCATCAACCCACGCTAACTCTTTATCGCCGTTTGGTTGCGTCATTACGGTTACGGCGGGTGAACTTACAGACGGGACAGTAGCATGGAGTACCATCATACTCATAAACCCTATAAGTATATATTTTTTCATTGTCTTACGATCCCCCATACTGAGATATTAAGATCCCCTTTGAGTTTTTCATCAGCACGAATGTTGAATTTATGTAAATCAACAACCAGATGACTTTGTTCGAGGGCATTAATGAATTTTAACGTATTTTTATACGGTGCTTCGGACGCAATAATAATGTCTAAAACATGTCCGAATGAACTGTTGTCTGTCTGCAAGGTATTACCGAATGTGGCTAGTTTTACCTTGTGTACACGTGCGTATCGTGAGACAGAATCCAAGTACCCCCCCCACACTTTTTCATCATAGTATAAAGAAGAAATTTGTTCCAATTGCTCTTTGATGTACGTATTGTATTGTACATACAGAGTACGTTGACGCTCTATCTCTACTGTTTCACGCTCTATTTGAGTAATTCGTTCAGGCGGATTAGCCGATAAGTATTGCTTGTCGATATTTAATTCATTTTC
>NZ_MIBU01000279.1:0-1231 GCF_001830725.1 Sulfuricurvum sp. RIFOXYD12_FULL_44_77 | reverse complement strand
CCAAGAGCAGATAAAAGCGGTTGAAGAGTGCGGTGCTTACGGTTTTGCCTCTATCCGTTATTTTATATAAACCAAGGAATTTTTCGTATGTTTGAAACCATTATCGGTTTGGAAGTTCACGTCCAGCTCAATACCCAGTCTAAACTTTTTTGCTCATGCCCTACCAGCTTTAACCACGAACAAAACACCAACACGTGTCCGACTTGTTTAGCCCTTCCGGGTGCATTGCCTGTGCTAAATCGTGAAGCAGTTCGTAAAGCGGGGATGTTCGGTACGGCGGTAGGGGCGACGATCAACCGCACTTCGTTTTTCGACCGTAAAAGCTATTTTTATCCCGACAGTCCAAGTGCCTACCAAATCACTCAGCTCTATACCCCGGTTGTCGAACACGGAAAACTCGTTATCGATTTCGAAGACGGAAGCCATAAAATGATCCGTATTAACCGCGCCCATATCGAAGCCGATGCGGGGAAAAATATCCATGACGGTGCTATCTCAAAAGTAGATCTGAACCGTGCGGGTACACCGCTTCTTGAGATCGTTTCCGAACCCGATATGCGCTCTGCCGAAGATGCGATTTCGTATCTCAAAAAGCTCCATTCGATCGTCCGTTACATCGATATCTCCGATGCCAATATGCAAGAGGGGTCATTCCGCGTTGACGTTAACGTCTCTATCCGACCTCGTGGGGATGAGAAACTCTATACCCGCGTCGAGATCAAAAACATCAACAGTTTCCGCTTTATTCAGCGGGCAATCGAACTTGAAGTAGCGCGTCAACGCGAAGCGTGGGAAGACGGCACCTATGAGAGCGAAATCGTTCAAGAGACCCGCTTGTTCGACCAAGTGAAACAAGAGACTAGATCGATGCGCGGTAAAGAGGAAGCGGCGGATTATCGTTATTTCCCTGAACCCGATTTGCTCAAAGTGATTGTGGATGATGCAATGTATGCCGATGTCTGCAATATCCCTGAACTCCCCGATGCGAAAAAAGAGCGTTTTGTGAGTGAGTTCGGAATCAATGACTATAACGCGGCGGTTATTACGGCTGAACTTGAAACCGCGCACTATTTTGAAGCGATGTTGGAGCAGGGGATCAGTGCGAAAAATGCGGTAACGTGGCTCACGGTTGAGCTCCAAGGGCGTTTGAGCGGCGGTATGAGTCCCTCAACCTCACCGATCAGTGCGGTAATGCTCGGAACTCTCGTCAAGCGTATCGAAGAGTCTGTGA
>NZ_MIBU01000278.1:0-20592 GCF_001830725.1 Sulfuricurvum sp. RIFOXYD12_FULL_44_77 | reverse complement strand
TTTTTCGTTGTTGACTTCGTAGACCTCGAAAAAAGAGCCCACTTCGATGATGACGAGGGTGTCGGAGCCGTATTTGGCTTCGCACGCGGCTTGAAGCTCGAAATAGATTTCGGAGAGGAGCTTGCTTTTATCGCTTAGTAGTGCCCCGATCTCTTCCGTACTCATCCCGTCTCCGCTATAAAAAAGTGTTTTATTATAACGGAATGGGGCTAAAAGCTATCTATTAGTCAGATTACGTTGCCGCAATCTCTATCGGCGCTTCTACAGCCAAGCCGCTATCAGAAGCATCATTATATAACTCATGTATTTCCGCTGCCGAAGAAGAGGAAGTATCGCTCTGTACCGGAGTTGCGGAGGCAATGCTCAAATCTTCTTCAAACAATGCGACACTCGGGTCTTGATCCAATGTAAAGACTTGACTCAACGCAATCTCACCGGATAATGAACTTTCTACTTCATGATCCGAATCTTCGGCTAAATCGGATAAACCGGATAGATTAATCGATTCATCGTTATTCTCTCCATGCTTATCGCCGTCACGATTGTCATCATGCTCTTTCTTCTCATTTTTCTCATCGTGCTTGTCATCATTTTTATCGTGCTTATCGCCCTCACGATTGTCATCATGCTCTTTCTTCTCATTTTTGTCATCATGCTTGTCATCATTTTTATCGTGCTTATCGCCCTCACGATTGTCATCATGCTCTTTCTTCTCATTTTTGTCATCGTGCTTGTCATCATTTTTATCGTGCTTATCGCCGTCACGATTGTCATCATGCTCTTTCTTCTCATTTTTGTCATCGTCTTTGTCATCATGCTTGTTATCCGTAATTTCTTGAATAACGGCACTTACTTTCGCCACTATTGCTTTAATAAAGTCGAATAAGGAATTTCCATTTTTATCATGATGATTGTCACCATCATGTTTGTCACCGTCTCGATTATCGCTGTGCTCTTTGTCTTTATCGTGCTTATCATCGTCATCGTCATCTTTGTCTTTGTCTTTGTCTTTGTCTTTGTCTTTGTCGTGCTTGTCATCAGCTTGTGCAGCCGCTTGTTCTGCAGCAGCTTGTGCAGCCGCTTGTTCTGCAGCAGCTTGTGCAGCCGCTTGTTCTGCAGCAGCTTGTGCAGCCGCTTGTTCTGCAGCAGCTTGTGCAGCCGCTTGTTCTGCAGCAGCTTGTGCAGCCGCTTGTTCTGCAGCAGCTTGTGCAGCCGCTTGTTCTGCAGCAGCATCAACTATCGTTTCTGCTGCCGGTGCTTCCAGCACTTCTGTTGATTCTACCGTATCCACGGCAGCTTCAACTGCGTCAACATCTGCAATCACTTCATCTTCCGGAGCCAAACCGATTAATCCATCATTGAAATCTGTTGCATTTGCATTCAAAGCTGGTCCGTTATTTAAATCCAAGATATTATGATCAAGAAACGCTCTTGCCACAAAATGTTCCGGCTCTATCGATCCTGCAATCATTTCAGGATCAACATTCATAATCCAATCGCTTGAATCCGCCTTGCTCACAATTTGTTCCGGCTCTATCTGGGTATCTTGCATATCAAACGGTTCTTTGGAAATAACACTTTCACTGAGCGTGACCACTTCATCTCCGCCCAAAACGAGTTTATCCCCATTTACAAGCTCAATCTCAAGTTCGCGACTACCTCCGCGCCCTTGAATCACATCATCTTCGAAAAGGAGTGTTCCCGGTGCTAAGATCTTTAATGACCCATCCCCTGATTTAACAATATACTCTCCGTCAATACGGGTTACTTCACCAATCGCTTTTGACATGACATGCTCCATTTAGGAAATTTTCAGTGTCATAGTATTCCATACGATAGGATATACGTCAATTGTCCGATCGGACAAATTTACATATCAGTGAGTATACTGCTATGAAGTTCTTTCAGTTCATAGACTACATGATAATAGAGAAGATATTTGTTTTTTAATGCATGCGCTTGAAACGAGGGATCAATCATATAGAAAATGCGGTCAATTTGGGCATTGACACTCAGTTCCAGTATCAAATCTTGTTTCAATCTCGAATATTTCACCAACGCCAAAAGACATATATAGATAATATAAAAATTATCAACGATTTTCTGAATCATTTTATCGCTGTCTTCTTCAATTCGGTACTTAATAGTGGCCAATGCGGTTTCTATATCGACTAATTGATCTTCCGCCCATCGGTATTTCGATGCAGAAATACTAAACTGATACCATTTTCTTTTTTTGTGCTGCAAGATAAAATTTTTTAAATAATACCGTAGTTTTTCACCGTAGTTTTTCAAGCGAATTAATTTAATAAAATTCTCTTCACTAACCGCTAAATAGGGATCATCTCCCTCGCTTAGGGGTCTATAATATTCAATGTAATGAGAAATAAATCCGTTTATCTGTCCACAAAGCACTTCGCCGGAAGCGTTTACATCAATATGACACATTACCGATAAAACATACTGAAGATGATCTTCATCGGCATCCGACAACTCTTCTTGACACATTGCGACAATGCCGTTAAAAGCTCGAATGGCCAAAACCGTCACCTCGGCCGCTTGCGGTTGCTCCTCTTCAACCTTTTGGGTTGCATAAGGGGCAACATCAGCCAAATAACGTTCCAGTGCCTTGGAAGCGTTCTCTTGATAGGATTTAGACATACCCCGCCTCTTTGACCCATAAGGCAAGACTCACACGATCATTTAATCCCAGTTTTTTGTAACACGACAAAAGATGTGCTTTAACCGTACGCTCTGTGATCTCCAGTACGTCTGCTATTTGATGATTACTAAGCCCTTGTGCAATGTATCGGGCAATTTCCCTCTCACGCTCGCTCAATATCTCGAACAATTCTTCTCCGCTCTCACTCGGAACACCTCGATAATCGATATGACGAATCAAATCATTCATAAATCCGGGATCAAACCAGCTTCCCCCTGATTCCAGAACACTCAGCGCACTCTGGAGATTAACCGAGCCGATATGTCTGTTGGCATACCCTTTGACCCCCATGCGCAACAGAGGATATCCCTCTTCAAAGGTAGGAATCACACTCAATACCAAAACAGGATAAGGATACTCTTTTAAAAATTCTCCCAGTTCGTGAAAGGTCATCTGAAAGGATTGAATATCCAAAATGACAATAAAAGAGCCTTGAATGTGTTCATCCGACTTCATCTCATCGAAAGAGAGCCAAGAATACCCAATCTCGGATAGTTTAATTCCAAGAGTTTTGACAAACGATTCTGATTCACTTACTAAGATTATGCGATACATTTATTTCTCCGTAAGGGCATTTTGACGTGCTTTGATGATCGGTTTCATCAAATACTGTAAAATCGTCTTTTTACCGGTAAGGATATCAATATTTGCCGTCATCCCCGGCATAATTGTCACCTTTGCTAGTTTAGAGTTAATAGCCAATTTTTGATTGATCTTAACTTTCACCAAATAATAGCTCTCTTGCTTTTGCTGATCGATAATCGTATCCGAACTGATTTGGTACACTTCACCCACCATTCCGCCGTAAATCGAAAAATCGTAGGCGGAAAATTTAACAATTGCTTTTTGTCCCGGATGTAGGAATCCTATATCAGAAGGTTTGATTTTTGTTTCGATCAGCAGGGAGTCTTCAGTGGGGACAATCTCGGCGATATCCATCCCGGGACGCACGACGCCGCCGACGGTATTGATAAACATCTGCTTCATAACACCGGTTACCGGAGCAATGATTAGAGATCGATCAACTTGATCGGTTAAGGGGATAGAACTCGTATCAATCCGCCCAAGCTCCGCATTGGTTGCACTCAGTTCAAGCTTCGCTTTGTTTTGATAATCTATTTTTTCCTGAAGCATCTTCTCTTTGAGTTCCGATACCGCATATTCCAGCCTTGGAATGGAGTTTTGAGCCTCTTCCAATTCTCGTTCTATTCGGCTCCGTTCTCGTTGAACCTTCCAATAATCACTCTTAGCTTCAACCCCTTTTTGAAACATCGACTGAGAAAGTGCTTCCTCTTTAGCGATCATTTCTCGCGTTTCCGAGAGAAGTTTCGCTTTTGATTTGGCATCCGAGAGTTCACTTAAGCGCTGATTCATCTGTTCATTTAAAATATTTATTTTACTAATAAGCAGACTTCGATTCGAATGAAACGCCCCCTCTTCACGCTCAATAAATCCATCGAGTTCTTGCCGCTGGAGTGGATCTATCGAAAAATTCCCCATTGATGCTTCCGCTTGGAGACGATAGAGTTTTGATTTTAATTCATAGTATTGGATTCGGTTCCCGTCAAGTTCACTTTTGGGTTTTATATTGCTTAAGCGAATCAGTAAATCCCCTTTTTTGACGCTGTCCCCTTCATTAACATGGATCTCTTGAACAATTCCACCCTCAAGATTTTGAATCACCTGCAGATGGGTAGAGGGGATTACTTTCCCCTCCCCTTTGGTAATTTCATCGACCTCTGCAATACTCATCCAAATCAATGTTCCGCTCACCATCGCCAAAACCGACCATAAAAAGATACGGGATGATTGCGCCGTATTGCGGTTTGCCGCCGTGGAGAGGCTGGACATATACTCCAAATCGGAATCATCAAAACCGCGATCGTTAGAGAATTTCATCACTTACCTCCTGCGAGTTTTTTTAACACGTCTTCTTTAGGACCGTCCGCCACTATTTTACCCTCTTCGACCACCATTAAGCGATCGACAAGATCAAGGAGCGATGTCTTGTGCGTTACCAGTATCACCGTTTTTCCGCCCAAGACTTCTTTAAGATTGTGCTTGACTTTCTCTTCGGTGAGGCTGTCCATCATATTGGTCGGTTCATCCAAAAGGATAATCGGTACATCCGAAATAACAGCGCGGGCAATGGCGATACTTTGACGCTGTCCCCCGGATATCCCCTCTCCGCGTTCGCCGACATTCATCTCAAATCCTCTAGGATGGCGGTTTACAAAATCTTCAACCCCGCTGATTTTCGCAGCACGGAAAATCATCCTCTCATCGGCGGAAGGGTCGCGATAAATGATATTATCCCGTACCGTCCCCTTGATCAAAGAGATATCCTGAGGGACGTACGCAATGCTTTTACGTAAATCAATCGGATCGATTTGGAACATATCGACACCATCAACCAAGACAGAACCTTCACTCACGCTATAAAGCCCTAATATGATCTTCTCAATCGTACTTTTACCCGATCCGATCCGACCGACTATCCCGACTCGCTCCCCTGCTTTGATTTTAAAACTGACGTTTTTCAAAGAGTATTTATCCTCATCGGGATAGCGGAAAGAGACATTTTTAAACTCTATATCCCCTTTTAATCCGACACGTTTCAAAAATTCGGTTCCGTTAGGATGTTCTGCGGGCATTTTAATGATTTTGCTTAAAGTATCATACGAACTTTTGACATTTTGATAGCTGGAAATCAAGGCGGCAACCTGCCCCATCGGTGCCATCGCCCGCGACGTGAGCATGACGATCGCGATCAAAGCCCCCATCGTCATTAAACGATCTTGAATCATATAGACTCCGGCGACAATTAGCATTACGGTTGTCACCTGCGTCAAAAATCCGGTGACGGTAGGGATCGAAGCCGTAAGCAATTTTGATTTAAGACTGACATTGGCGATATGACCGTTTGCCTCTTCCCATTCGTACTGAGACCTTCCATTCGCACCCATGGTCTTAATCATCTCTAGATTCATCAAACTCTCAACCAAAACACTGTTTTTATTGGCCGATGCCTGATGGGTCGCTTCAATACTTTTTTGAAGCTGAGGCTTAATAGAGACGGTATAGAGCAAAATCAATAACCCCATAAAAATCGGGATAGCGACCATCAACCCGCCAAGCATCCATATAATAATCAAAAAGATGACTAAAAACGGCATATCCACCAATACCGTCAACGTAGAGGATGAGATAAAATTCCTCACCGATTCAAAATCTCTCAAATTATTGGCAAACGATCCGACCGATTTCGGGCGCGCTTCGAGTTTCATATCGAGCACTTTTTCAAAAATGATCGACGACATAATCACGTCACTTTTTTTAGCAGCCGTTTCGAGATAATAGCTGCGGGTAAATTTCATCAGGGCTTCCAACACATACACTAAAACGATACCGCTGGCTAATACCCACATCGTCTCCATCGCATCATTGGGGATAACGCGGTCGTAAACGTTCATAGTAAAGAGGGGGCTGGCGATAATACCGATGTTGATAATCAACGAAGCAAGAATAACATCACGGTAAATAAAACGGGACATCCACAATGTCCCCCAAAACCAATGCCCTGTCGTATGATCGGTCGCTTTTTGGGATCGTTTTTCGAGGGCATACTCTTTTTTCAAATAGAAAACGTACCCGATATACTCTTTTTCAAGCTCACTGATATCAACCCATGTCTCAGACTCATCCAGTTCGGGTAAAATGATTTTGGCTTGCTTTCGATCTTTGCTGTACGATTCGAGGATACAAGCCCGTTTACCGTTGAGAATCAAAATAGCCGGCAGTACCAGCGGAGATATTTCAGAAAGCTTTTTATGGGCGATACGGCTGGTAAGACCGGCTTTACGGGCGGCACGTGAAAAAAGCCCTTTGGAGCTGTTAGGGGCAAACAGTTCAGGGGTGCTCTCACCCGGTTTTAGAGGTAAATCAGAGGTTAACGCTTCAGCACTGTAAGGGGTGTGATAGAGCTTGGTAAAAAGGACCAGACATTTTAATAACGGATCGGTTTTATCATCGTATTGGAGGCTCATAACTTACCTTTCTTTAGTGCTTTCATCGGTGTTTATCTTCCCTTTTGCGATTCTTCTAGCAGTATCCCCAACTCTTGAAGTCTCTCATCAAGCGATTTGGATTGTTCTTGAGGAGACGGTAACCGTTTGACTTTGGGTGTTAGAGTACATCGTTTTTTCCAATACAACGCTTTCTCTGTGTTTTTTGCCGTCCCTATCCCCTGTTCATACAAGTGGACGAGTGCACACTGACTCTGAGAATCTCCCGCACGTGCCGCTTTAAGATGGTATCCATACCCTTTTTGATTATGTGCAACGCTATGACGAGTTACGTTACTCTCTTCTTTAGGAGGATTGATCTCTTGAGGGTTCAGCATTAGGGTCGGAATCATCGGGTATTCTCCGACGGATGGGGCAAATTCACGGTTATTGTTGATCGGGTCAGAGGGTTTTATCCCGCTTTGTTTATCCGTCTCTATATTGAAATACGATATCAACTCATTTTTTGCCGCTAATACACGGAAAAAAGAGTAAAGAAGATCATACTCGTTCTCAATCGCTTTACGACGAGCCGTACTGGATTCATTTTCAGCATCTAAAAGATCGATCAAACTTCGCCGCCCCAGATCAAACTCTTCATTGTAATAGTGTGTTTTATCCACATTCGCTTCTCGATACACATCTAAAAAAGGTTTTTGACGATTAAAAACGGTATAGGCGTTATAGGCAATCGCCATATTCTCCATCACATCCCGTTTTAGTGACCGAAGATGCTCCATTGCATTATACGTTTGGCTCAAACTCCGTTTAATCCGTGCTTCATCGCCCCCTCCATTATAGAGGTTATAGGTTAACGTCACCATAGCGGCTGCCGTTTTATCAATATTTCCGGTACCGTTAGCATTATCATAGGTACGTGAATTCAGTTCCGCATCCACTTTCGGATAATAGTTGCTACGCTCCACATCAATCGACTCTTTCGCACTTTCCACTTCAGACCTGCCCACCATAACCGATGCATTTTTTTGAACCGCCTCTTCCATAGCCTCTTCGAGTGTCCGAGGGAGTAAAGAGGTGTTGATGGAAGGTTTTTGCAGTGTTTTAAGATCAAGATAACGCCCCATCAACGTGTGCAATACACTTGCCGCATCGTTATAGTTATTATCTTGTGTCAACGTATTCACATAGCTAAGTGAGAGCTTCGCCAAAGCCTCTTTATGATCCGCAATCCTCCCACCGCCGGCTTCAACACGGAGTGAAATTTTGTGATAGATTTTTTCATGGGCTTTTGCATTATCACGCTCTACTTCCAACAACTCATGCGCTTTGAGAACATCCAAATACCCTTTAATCATACGTAACGAGAGATCGTTCACTTTTTCGTCATACTCATACGACTTCATTTGAATATTGTGACGTTTGACCCTCATCTCCGAATCGGTCATAAAACCTGAAAAAAGGTTCTGAGTAAGGGTAATATTGGTATTTAGAGTTCTAAATTGACGACTTTCAAAACCGGTCATTTGGGTGTTTGCACGCTCTTTGGCAACACTGCTTCGAACGTCCAGTTTCGGTAAGTACCCTGAGCGGGAAATATCAAGTTCATGATACGCTGCAGAAAGCTCTTGATATTTTTGCTGAATTTCAGGATTGGTAGTGAGGCTCTCGTTGAGAGCTGATTTTAGATCAAGGGCATAAAGATGTAACGAAGAAAATAGCAAAATAGTAGGAAAAGCAAGTGCATATCTACCCATATAGGTTCCTATTCTTTAAATCAATTTACAAAATAAAACAAGTTAAAAAAAATTAGTCACACATTATAACATATGAAAAGAGAAAATAGAAACAAAATAAAGAGTATAAGTAAAGAGGATATCTACTCCCGAAGCGGGGGGGAACTCATTGGGATTCAAGTATAACTTTGGAGGGTTATTTTTTTCCTTTTTTGACCATAATTGCCGTTTGATCTATGTAGTCAATAAAATCTTTTTCTACTTTTGAGAGTTCATCTTTCGTCATCTCTTTGTATTTTTCATATTCGCTATGCGCTTTTTCCATAGCGATTTGATGGCTGATTTTTCCGGCATGTTCCAGTATATTTTTACCCGTCATCTTGAGAAAATCATCCAGTCGCATTATCCAATCGCTCATATACATCGGCGTTTTATTTATCGCTTGGATTTCTGCGACCTCTATGTAGGCGGTTACGATACGGTTGAGGAGTTCCAGTTCTTCAACACTCAGATAATTTTTGGCAATTTCTGCTTCTGATTTGGTCGGTCTGCTCCCTATGAAATGGGTCAGCCCCATATTGAGTTTGGAACCATCCGCCCTTTGATAGACGATCTCCGCCGCAGTGTTGCCATGAACCGCCCAATGTATCTTGTTTTGCACCGTTTGGAAAAAGAGGATGCTTTGTTCGGCTTTGGGATCATAATCAATACTGGTAGCGTATATATCGAGCACCTTACGCCAAAAGACTTTTTCACTGCTTCGAATATCACGGATGCGAGAGAGCAACTCTTCGAAATAGTTTCCGCCCCCCGTATTTTTGAGGAGTTCATCATTCATGACAAAACCTTTAACGATGTACTCTTTGAGCCGTGCCGTTGCCCACTGGCGAAACTTCGTCCCTTGCAAAGATTTGACGCGATAGCCGACGGAGATGATGACGT
This sequence comes from Sulfuricurvum sp. RIFOXYD12_FULL_44_77, assembly GCF_001830725.1. Classification (NCBI taxonomy): domain Bacteria; kingdom Pseudomonadati; phylum Campylobacterota; class Epsilonproteobacteria; order Campylobacterales; family Sulfurimonadaceae; genus Sulfuricurvum; species Sulfuricurvum sp. RIFOXYD12_FULL_44_77. The sequence goes on along the minus strand of NZ_MIBU01000278.1, from coordinate 11,170 downwards.
CGAGGTTGTAATACTTGATAGGCTTATCCGAATGTGCAAAGTGCAAATTTTGCACATTGCTTTTTTCATCGAGTTCACTTTCATTAAAAATATTACGAAGATGTTTAGTTATAACCGTTCTATCTCTTTGAAAAAGTTCTGCCATTTGGTCTTGTGTTAACCATACCGTCTCATTTTCGAGTCGGGTTTCGATTTTCGTTTTGCCGTCTTCAGTTTGGTAGATGAGGATATTTGATGTTGTTAAATCTTTCACACTTAATCCTTCATCTCTTGGCAATTCATATTAAGATTAATTGTATCATTTTTTGCTCATTGAAGGTAATAATAGGTACAAAATGAAAGATAATAACTGGTGTTAAGACTTATTCCCGCTAAGCGGGAATAAGAGAAGAGATTAAATACGTGCGTAAGAGACGCTAATACACGCGTTGAGAGAGGAGAGTTCTTTGAGAGTTTTATCACTGACGGCAGAATCGACCATGATAACCGCCAATGCTTCACCGCTTTTATTTCGTCCGAGACGGAAATCGGCAATGTTCACATTATGCGCACCGAGCATCGTACCCACTTGTCCGATAACACCCGGAACATCGGTATTTTTGAAAAGAATCATATTCCCTTTTGGCTCAACATCGACACCGAAACCGTTGATATCAACGATACGCTGAACATCATCACCGAACATCGTTGCGCTGATCTCGATAACATCTTTATCCGTTGTCAAACGAACCGTTACGAGATTTTTATACACAGGGCTCTCTGGAAGTGATCCGGTTTCTACTTTAATGCCGCGCTCTTTTGCCACGAAATCAGCATTGACGTAGTTGATTGTATCGCCTGAAATATCCGCTAAAGCCCCTACCGTAACAAATGTTGCCAAAGAGTTAACGTACTCGGCGATATCGCCTCGTCCGCTCACTTTGATCGAAACGATCGGTGATTTATTGATTTGAGACGCCAAGAAACCGATTTTTTGGCCCATTTCTAAAAATGGTTTCACGAATGAAGGGATTTTGGTCTCATCAATCGGCAAATTCATCGCGTGAGGATAAGCGATCCCTTTGGCCGCTTCGATCGCTTGCTGCGCTGCTTCTACACCAATGTTGTACTGTGACTCATACGTATTCGCACCCAAATGAGGAGAAACACAGATATTATCGAGATCAAGAAGTTTGTGATCGGTTGCCGGTTCTTTGTTAAATACATCGATCCCGGCAAATCGGACTTTTCCTGATTTAAGCCCCTCATAAAGAGCCTCTTCATCGTACAATCCGCCACGCGCACAGTTAATGAGGACAACACCGTCTTTCATTTTCGCGATTTCATCCGCTCCGATCATACCGACCGTCTCTTTGTTTTTCGGAGTATGAATTGTAATAATGTCACATGCCAAAATATCGTCGAAATTAGTCGTGTATTTAGCACCGACATCGGTCGCTTTGGAAGGATGAATATACGGGTCATATGCGATAACTTCCATCTCAAACGCTTTTGAGCGTATCCCGACACGGCTTCCGATATTACCGAAACCGATAACTCCCAGTTTTTTCCCTTTTAGCTCATAACCGTACCATTTTTCACGTTTCCAAATACGTTGATTTTTCAAATGATCGTGGGAATACGGAAACATACGCATACATGAGAGCATATGGGTCATCGTGAGTTCAACCGCTGCAATGGTATTGGCAGTAGGGACGTTCATAACGATGATCCCCTCTTTTGAACATCCGGGAATATCGACGTTATCCACACCGACACCGGCACGGACGATCGCTTTCATTTTCCCTTTCGCAGCGGCGATAAATTTATCATCAACATCGGTTGAACTGCGGGTAATAGCGACATCGGCTTCTTTGATAACATCTAAAAGAGCTGTTTTGTCCATATCTGCCGCAAAAATCATCTCGATTCGCTCATCACGACGAAGAATATTAAGTCCCTCTTCGTGAATATGATCACATACGACAATTTTATATTTTTCCATTATTTTTCCTCGGTAAACGGCGCCACTGTCGCCGCGATTTGGTAGGTTTTTAGTTTTGTTACAAGAGATTGCAGTTGAAACTGATCGGTTGAATCAACCGTAATACGTTTGGTATTATCATTATTTTGCATTTCATAAGGGAGTGTACTTTTTTTCAGTACTTCCATAACCTGCAAAAGTTCATCCGAGTTCTGAGGTTCGATCGTGAGTCTGTACATTTCAGATACAGCGTTCTCACCACCCATATCAAGATTTAAAGTCACTTCATTGACCGGATAAAAGTAACCGCTCTCCTCCGTAGTGGATAAATGGCTGAGCCAGTTTCCTAACCCTTTTAATCCCTCAGAGGATTCTTTCGGATCATTATTTTCTCTCAAACTCATATTAGGCGCAGAAGGGTTGATCTGCACCAAAAATAAGACAATGAAGAGCGCTACCGCAAAGGCTATAAGGGGAAACAGCCAAAAAGCAGCACGTCTCATTGAATTTATTTCAATTGATCTTTAATCAAATCACCAAGACTGTGCGCGTCATTGTCATTGATTTCATCTAACATTTTTTGATCGTTAAGACGCTCTAGTTTTTTAACAGAGAGACGGATACGATCACGTTTCGCATCAATAACTAAAATAGCCGCTTCGATGGTTTGACCGATTTCAAGCTCTTCCGCGATGAGAGGATAAAGGTCTTCATTACGGATAAGGGCATCTACACCCCCTTCTAATGAAACGAATACACCGAAATCTTTCACGTCACGAACGGTAGCTTGAACTACTTCATTCATTTTATGATTGGTTGCGAATTGATCGATCGGGCTCTCTTCGAGTGATTTGCGGTTCAAAGAGATTTTTTCATCATCCACATTGATTTTCGCAATTTTTACTTCGATTTCATCACCGACAGTGAGTGTCTCTTTACATTTGACGTTTTTGTCCCATGAAAGATCTTGATTGTGTAACAATCCCTCTACTCCGCCAACTTTAACGAATGCACCGAAATCAGTCAATGACGTGATGGTCCCTGTGACAACATCACCTTCTTTGAATTTTTTGGTAAATTCTTCAAACGGTTTCGGTTGAAGACGTTTGTACGATACACGCAATTTGTGTGTTTTAGAGTTGATTTCGATAACTTCAACATCGATCTCTTGACCGACAGTGAGGTAATCTTTAGGATGTTTAATGTTTTTATCCCATGTGATTTCAGAGATGTGAAGAAAACCTTCGATGTCATTTCCGAGGTCAACAAAAATACCGTACGGCTCGATGTTGCTAACGGTAACGGTGATAGTATCACCCTCTTCCAACGCCTCCTCAACCTCTTGCCACGGATCGGATTGAACCGCTTTGATTGAGAGTGAAAGATGACGTTTGTCTTTGTCGTATGAAATTGCTTTTACGTTGACAACATCACCCTCTTTGTAAAGTTTTGATGGATTAACCGGCCCTTTGTAGCTGATTTCATTGTAATGAACCAACCCGTCAATTCCGCCGACATCAACAAACATACCGTAGCTGGTGATTTTTTTGACGGTACCTTGGATAACTTTATCCTCTTCCATCAACGCATCGATCACTTCTTTTTTACGCTTACGCTCATCATTGAAAAGCTTGCGACGAGAAACAACGATTGACGCTTCTGCGGGATCCACTTTAACCACTTGTGCTTTGATCGTTTTACCGACTACTTGATCGGTCTCTTTGAATGCAGCAAGTGAGCGAGGGAGGAAGAAATGGACATCGTCCGCTTCCAAAAGGTAGCCCCCTTTGTTTTTCTTCGTCACCAATGCTTCGATCACGATGGATTCGAAATCTTCTTTGTGTGCATTGATAAATGCGAGCGTTTTCTCTTGCTCAAGCACTTTTTTGTATGAAATTTTTGGGCGCTCATTGTAGTGCCCCATTACCATTACCATAATTTTATCGCCGACGTTGAACAAAAGTTTACCCTCTGCATCGCGGATTTCATCCAGTGAAAGAATCCCTTCGAGTTTTTCACCGACGCCTACCAACGCGCGGTTGTCACTCTCTTGAATTTCTACTACTTCACCTTCTGTAATGCGTGTAGATTCTTGCTCTTTGAAAGATGCCTCTAACATCTCAGCAAAATTTTCTTCTTCGAACGATTCGTTATCGAAAGCCATGCCTATCCCTTGTAACTAAAAATTGGCTGATTATAGCGAAAAAATGCTTGATTTTTGATTTATTATCTATAAATACAACCTTCTATCTTTTACGATATATTTACGATGTCAGTCTGATAAACTGCTATTTATATTATTCTAAATAGGACTATCCAGCGGTGAATACTCTTGAACGGCTTAAAGACAAAACAATTCTCTTTCTCGAAGACAATGCTGAGTTAGCAGTAAATGCAACCAGCTTGCTCAACATCTTTGTCCAAAAAGTGCATCATGTTACTACCTTGGCAGAGGCTGCATTACTCTTTGAGAAATCGCATATTGATATCATCATCAGCGATATTAAACTCAAAAATGAAAACGGTCTCGATTTTATCCGTAAAATTCGGAGCACAAACGTTCAAATACCGATTTTAATCATTAGCGGACACAAAGACGAAGATTTTTTATTGCGTTCGATTCCGTTGGGACTTACAGCCTATCTCCTCAAACCAATCAAATACGATGAGTTGATTCAAGCACTAGAACAATGCAGTGAAAAGCTAGGGTTAAATCAAATGCAAAAAATAGAACTCAAAGAGGGGTGGTATTTTGATACTGAAAACAAAATACTCATAAAAGAGGGGGAGAATCTCTCTCTGAATAAAAAGGAATCCCTTCTTATGGAGTTGATAGCCCACAATAGAGACCGATTAATCACCAAGGATATGATTCAATCAGCCGTATGGGAATTTGAAGATATGAGTGATTCTGCACTGACCAACTTTATCCTCCGAATCCGCCGTCGATTTGGAAAAACGTTTATCTATACAATTCCTGATCTCGGGTATCGGTTTAAACTTTAATCCAATTCAACCGTACATTCGTCAACATAATCTTTGAGGGTTTCTGCGTAGAGTTTGTATTTCATATCTTCGGTAACGATATGATCGATCAGTGCTTTTTTGATAATAAATTTAAGTTTGGTACGAATCATAGCCAGCGTCGGAGAAGTCGTGATCGATTGGTTTACAAATTCGATAATTTCATGGTGTAAATTTCGGTGATACTCGTATGCAGGGAAACCGATCCGTCTCATATAGATTTCTTCATCGCGAAAATGCTCGCTCATATAGCTGTTAAGTTCTCCTAAAATGGCCTTGAGTTCCTCTTTGGTCGAAGTGAGCGCATCGAGTGCTGCAATCCGCCCCACGATCTCAAAAAGATGTTCGTGCTGAGCATCAATCCCGCTAATTCCGAGTCGGTACTCTTCGCTCCACTCCAATCCTGTTGCCATAGTGTTGATCCCCTGATTCAAATAATATTCGCTATTATTACCTCTTCATATCGCAAACAGATCGCAAAACAACCGTAGCGCATAAACCGACATCTGTATTATTCAATTCCAGACGAGCACCGTATTTTGCAACTATCTCCTTACACATCGGCAAACCTAGCCCACTTGAAGATATTCCTAAATCCATCCCGCCGCCGTTATCGCAAAACATAATTCGATTCGGATTTAACTCAATCCGTATCGTCGGATTCTCGATCTTTCGTTCTGAAAATACCTGAACCGCATTATTTAAAAGATTGAGCCAAACTTGCATCCATTCATTTTTAACTCCGTTTAATACGCTATCTTCCCCCTCTATCACCACATGAATCCCCAAATCGAGAATTTTTGTTTCAATGATAGAGATAGAACTTTCTATCGAATCATACGCAGAAAAATCACTTTTAACACTGTTTTGTTTGTAAAATTCTAAAAAGTTCTGCATGGTATGAGACATAAAATCAATCGTATTTTCGATCTTTTGAGACTGCTCTAAAAGCCACTCGTTTTCTATTGGCTGCCCCATTCTTATCTTGGCAATGGTGAGAAGATTGAGTGAACTGAGTTTCGAGAGGGGCTCACGCCATTGATGGGAAATATTGGCAATCAGATTACCGATTTCAGCTTGTTTCGCTTTTTGATAGAGCTGATCTTTAATCCGAAGATTTTTTGCCACTTCCAAACGCACTTTTTTACGAAGCAGATAATTCCATCCAATCATTAATGCGCTGATCATGGCAACCAATGCGAGTACGCTAAGAGCAATAATCCCATAGGGGTTTTGTTCTCTTATAACTGTTGTATAACGGTTATAAAAACGCTGCATCAAGATAGGATCAATACCCAAAACTAATTTTTCAAAGATATCTTTCAAAATCGGTTCATCATTTCGGGTTCCCACTGACAACTCGACCTTCTCTTTTAACCGCAATGATACCTTCAACATTCCGGTATGTTCTTTTTGGATGTACGAAGAGACAACCATGAGATTATCGATATAGCCGTATAATTCACCTGATTCAACGCGGTTAAGACCGTCCGTGATAGAGGCTACTTCAACGAGGTTAAGATCAGGATAGTGTGTTTTTAACTGTTCCGTTATCGCATACCCTTTTACGGAACCTAACTTAACATTTCCCAAAGATGTAATATCTTCCGTAAACGGTTTATCCATCTTTGTAGCCATCACGATAGGCAACGTCACATACGGTGAAGTAAAATCCATGTAGTGGAGTCTCTCTGGGGTACTTGATGCAAGGGAAAAAATATCGCATTCCCGTTTTTTCGCAAGAGTAATCGACTCTTCCCACGATTCGACAGGATGAAATTCGATAGGAACCCCGAGCCGCTTTTCAAACTCTCTCATCACATCCGCAGCGATCCCGATATGACGCCCCTCACGAATCGCCTCAAACGGATACCATTCGGGATCGACGCACATAACGATTTTTTTCTTGTTCAGCAAATAGTGTTTCTGAACCGTCGTCATCTGAACGTCATTGTTCGAAGCAATAATCTCTTGAAACATAAATTTTCCGAGCTTCTGATCGCCTAAGAGCCTTCCGGACTGAACCAGTTGTTTATAGGCTCGAACGGTCAACTCTTCATTGGCCTGACCAATCGGATAAAAATCGGTCATCATCAATTTTTTTGTCACTTTGTACTCATATACAAGCGCATCCCTGGATTTTCCGGTCTTGTATTTTTTCAGGAGTAAATTAATAATTTCATCTGGATGGTCCAAAGCGTATTGCCACCCACGATTGGTTGCCTCAATAAATTTTTGTGTCCGCTCAGGATTTTCAAGGGCTTCATTCCGTGACGTAAAAACATTTACAGCACTCATTACAAATCCGTAATCTGCCGGATCGATAACCGTATAAGGAATATTCAAACGATCCAGTTCATACAATTGATTCGAGCGGAAGACGGTAATAGCATCGCATTTTCCGTTAATAAAATCGTGTATATCAAAAGAATGGAGCAAAAAAGTTGCATTTGCAGGTGTGATTTCGAAGTGGTTGAGCATCAATCCAAGAGAGGAAGATCGAAACTCGTCTTTCGTAGCCATAATTTTCTTACCAACTAAATCAGCAGGATTGTTAATCCCTTTACGGACGGCGAATACGAGAGGAGAACGCTGCAAGTACGTTCCAAGCAATACGACAGGTGCCGGCTTCCCCCCTGAAATAATTATACTGCTGTTATACGAACCGTAGGTGGCTTTACGGTTGATTATATCAGATGCCGTATCCACACTGTTGTGGTACTCTCTTAGATCAACATCCAATCCGGCATCGCGGTAAAACCCTTTTTCTTTTGCCGCTACAAATCCCGCAAATTCATACTGAAATTTCCAATCAAGCTGAATGGATACCTTTTCAAGATTTTTTTGTGACCACCCTGATGAAACTAAAATGAGTAGTACAAAAATGAATCTCATTGTATTAAACGGTAATGGATCTTATTTTTTCAATAACCTGATTAATAATCCAATCAGGAGTAGAAGCTCCTGCACTGATACCGCAAAAATTTTTACCGTTAAACCACTCCGATTGTAAATCCTCTTGGCTCTCGATATGATAACTCTCTGGGCAATACTCTTTAGCAATCGAATGCAGTTGCTTGGTATTAGAGGAGTTTTTCCCTCCGATAACAATCATAACATCGGCTTGTTGTGCCAGTTTACGCACGGCATCTTGATTATCAAAGGTTGCATTACAGATGGTATTAAAAACACGCACCTCTTTATGGGTCGCCATTAATTTGCCGACGATTTGCTGATACTCTTCCACTTTACGGGTGGTTTGCGCCACGGTTGCAACTTTTTCCCGCAAGCGGAGTGCATCAATTTCATCAGGACTGTTGACGACGTACACATTATCTTTGGCATAGCTCTTAACCCCTTTAATCTCAGGGTGTGCTTCATCACCAAAGATGACGATATCATACCCCTGAGAGCTCATCTCCTCACAAATTTGCTGCGGTTTGGTCACATACGGGCATGTGGCATCAATTACATTAACGTGACGTTCGTTCAGGGTAGAGAGTTCCTGTTTCGGGATACCGTGGGTACGAATTACCGCCGTATCTCCGGCTTTAAAACTATCCAGATTTTCACTGAGGGCGACATTGAAATCGTTTTTAAGCCGATCAATCTCATTGGCATTATGGATAAGCGGACCATACGTTGCGGAATTTCGGTTCTCTTCGGCAATTTTGATCGCCCGTTTTACTCCGAAACAAAACCCGTAACTCTCCGCCAACTCGATTTTCATTTCTCGACCCTCGTACAGAACCCCAAAAGATCAAAAAAGTTTGGAAAAGAGGTATTAATACACTCGATATCCTCAACCTCCATACCGCATTTTAGCCCTGCTATCAAAAAACTCATCGCGATACGATGGTCGCCGTAACTGTTTACGACAGCCGATTTTAACTCTCCTCCGAGTACAGCATATCCATCAGGATACTCTTCGGTTTCAATCCCGCAAAAGTTCAAATTATCAACGACCGTTTTAATACGATCAGACTCTTTGACACGTAACTCTTCGGCATTTTTGATAACACTTTTCCCCTCTGCACACGCCATAGCAATAGAGAGAGCCGGAAGTTCGTCAATGAGCCATGCAATATTCTCTTCCACCGTGACCGCTTTTAGAGGGGAATATTCCACTTTGATCGTCCCGATCGGCTCATACCGCTCATCATTGAGTATATAAGTGATTTTCGCCCCCATACGCTCCAACACTTTAAACGCTTCAATACGGGTGGGGTTAAGGGTAACCCCTTCGATTGTTGCAGAAGAACCGGGGATGATAGCTGCCGCTACCGCAAAGAAAAAGGCGCTGGAAGGATCGGCGGGAACACGAATATCAAGAGGTTTTAACGGTTTATTAAGAGGCCATATTTTCGTCTCAAGTCCGTTGATCTCAACACGAGCACCCATCCCGCGCAACATACGCTCGGTATGGTCACGGCTAAGCTCCGGTTCGCGAAATGTACACACTCCATCGGAGCGAAGCGCGGCAAGCATCATCGCACTTTTCACCTGCGCCGAAGCGATAGGAGAGACGTAATCGAATGCTTTAAGGGATGCCCCTCGGATGGAGAGAGGTGCCAGATCACCGTTATTGCGTCCGTCGAGTTTTGCTCCGATTGAGCGTAGCGGTTGCGTCACCCGTTTCATCGGACGACGTTTAAGATACTCATCACCCGTAAGGACAAAATGTCCCTTAGCCGAACTGAGAAGCCCGCAAAAAAGACGTATCCCCGTTCCCGAATTACCGCAATCGAGTATTTCGGGCGTTTCCTGTATCCCGTTGGAACGGATGGTGATTATTTTCCCGTCATCGGTGATCTCTGCTCCAAGATGGCCGACGATTTTGAGGGTATTAAGGGTGTCTTCTGCGCGAAGAAAATTCTCAATTCTGCTCTCACCTTCAGCTAAAACAGAAAACATCGCACATCGGTGCGAAATCGATTTATCGGGCGCAATCGCATCACTTTTAAATTCGAACGGCTGTGCAGAATAAACCTTGGCGGACATCATCTCAAACCTGCTCCCAACTCATCTTTAAGACCGCTGAGAATCCACTCCATAGCAGCATTGATATCCTCTTCTTCGAGTGTTTTTTCATCCGATTGAAGGACAAAACGAAGGGTAAGACTCATCTGTTCTCCCAAGCTCTCGGATACATAACGATCTACCGGATAGAATCGTCTTACTTGCGCAGAGGCGTGTTTTTCGATCACGGCTTTAATGTTCTCATACGTCACCGCTTTGGAGATCAAAATACTCAAATCCCTAAAAGAGGCTTGATATTTCGAATACGGTTGCGCTTCGATCAGTCCATATGGGAGGCAATCGGTTTTGAGTTCACACATAAACGTTTGGGCAAGGTCAAATTCTTCCTCTACTTGAGGATGTAGGCGGAACAATTCACCCGCTTCTTTCCCGTTGATCATTACCTTTGCACACACATACGGATGTGCTAACGAGTGGCTTGGGGTATGCGATACCAGTTCAAACGATCCCGCTACATCCGCGATCAACTTTGTAAAAGAAGCAAAATCGATAACGGCAGGTTTACCCGCATTGGAAATCTTTTCATTCTCCATAGGACCGGATACAATAAATCCGATACGCTTTGACTCGCGGCGCTCGCTATCAAAAACCATCCCTGCTTCAAACAAAGCAATTTTCTTTTGATTCACTTTGACATTCGCCGATGCCGAATTCAAAAGTCCGACCAAAAGGGTAGGACGTAGAGTATCAAACGTCGCGGTGATCGGATTTAAAAGCTCTTTTGAACTCTCGGTACAGACAAATCCGAATTTTTCCACTTGGATCCGTTCATTAAAGACGAAATGGACAGACTCGTAAAACCCGCTTTGCGCCGCACGGTGACGATACATTCGTGTTTTTTTATACTCTGCCAAATCACTGCTCATTTGATTTGCTTCCGCAAAAATAAGCGGCTTAGAAGGGATATTATCGATTCCGACGATACGGACAACCTCTTCGATAATGTCTTGTTTGTTCACGATATCATGACGAAATTTAGGAACCGAAATAGCAAAGGTTGATCCTTTAGGTTTTCCGATATCCATCCCGAGATTTTTGAAAATTTGGGTAATTCGTGTTTTATCGATTTTAAGACCTATAAAGGATTCGAATTCAGACTCAACCATACTGATGATACGGGGTTCATAGGAACTGGTGAGTTCT
>NZ_MIBU01000277.1:0-18877 GCF_001830725.1 Sulfuricurvum sp. RIFOXYD12_FULL_44_77 | reverse complement strand
ATAATATTGGATTGAATATGAATACGACAGTATGGATAGGCGGATTGTTATTGGTATTGGGAGGGTGTAGTACCCATACACCAATTGCTGCACCTTCCTCCAAACCTCTTAAAGCTATTCCTCAATTAGATAAAAATCAGAGTACATTAGCCGATCCCTTTTGTTGTATGCTTCCTCAAGATCTTGGACTCAAACTTCCAGAATACGGTCCGAAAGTCAATGATTTGGAACGATTTGAGCAACTTATGGCTCCTTATGTAGAGCGAAATGGATTGGATCGAGAGGATTTGTTTGAAATCCAAACAACATTTGAAGGACGTTATTTTTCGCCATGGAACTACACTGCTCCTCCTCAAAAAGTTCAAGAAGTGACATGGCCTCTTCGTGCGTATAAGGGCGGATATGGAAGCAATCTCAGACCGGTCGCTCCGTTATGGTTTGAATCCATAAAAAATACCAGTAATTTTGAGGCTTACGGATCACTAAGCCAAAAAGCCATTACCCTTAAACGGATGGATATCCGTGCACTTCCAACCGATAAGCCCCTTTACAAAGATCCTTCTCTTCCGGGTGAGGGGTATCCGTTCGATCTTCTCCAAAATAGCAGTGTCAATTACAATGAACCGATATTTGTTTCCCATAGAACTAAAGATGGTGCGTGGAGCTATATTTTTACCAACAATGCCTCAGGGTGGGTTCCATCGGATGGAATTACCTTCATCGATGATTCGACGGCTTTGTTGATTCAAAAGTCAGAAAAAGTTTTTATTATTGAAGATAACATTGCTCTAACAGACAGTGTAAAAGGATTTGTAGCCTATTCACGAATAGGGATGGTTTTGCCATTGGATCGAGTGGAGGGTGAGTATTATTATGTTAAAACGGTTGATAGCAATAGCTCAATAAAGGCTCTATCTATCCCTAAACATTCTGCCCATATCGGTGTGAGCCGATTGAATAAAAATGATATGATCGCTATCGGAACGGAAATGCTGAAAAATACCTACGGCTGGGGCGGTATGTATGGAGAACGCGATTGTTCTTCCATGATACGTGACATGATGACCCCTTTTGGTATTTGGCTTCCACGAAACTCATCATCCCAATCGAAAAAAGGGGAAGTAATCTCCTTCGTCGGACTCAGTGATGATGAAAAGCTCTCCCTAATCCAAGAGAAAGGGGTCCCTTTTGAGACTATTATCTATCTCAAAGGGCATGTTCTCCTTTATGTAGGCACCTATCAAGAGAATGTTATGGTGATGCATAATATTTGGGGTATCCGTACCCTTGATAAAGCGGGAAACAAAGGAAGACATATTATCGGGAAAGCGGTTATCAGTACTTTGGAATTGGGTGCAGACTTAGAAAACTATGATCCGGAGATGAAACTACTGACACGCGTTGAAAGTATGAATATTTTTACAAAAACTCCTCTAACTTTCGCACGGGAAAATAAGAATAAGTCAAAGAAAAAACCTCTTTAAGACTTTCCTATCCTCGAATATCGAGAAGTGAGCCGTACATTTCATCTTGTGTACGGATAGCTTGTACATTGGTTTGTGTCGCTTTTTCAATAATCATTTGATCGGTCAGCTCTTTGGAAAGATCGGTTTGTGATTTTTCACTGCCGTTTGATGAAGACATTGAGGTATTGGCTTTTGTCCCGCCATTCTCTGTCTCACTGATTGTCGTATCTTGCGGAACAAACTTATCTGTATTTACATTGGCGACATTATGCGCACTATTATTCATCCATGTTTGGTGAGAAGCGATTGAAGAGACATTTGAGCTTATCATAACCAGCTCCTTTGTTTAAATACTATCAGTATAGGTACTATCACCTTAAACGGTGATAGAAAATAGAGATTAGTGCAGATCAGCGTTTAGTTTGACTTCGCGGGTTGAGCGGCGGATGAGCAATTGACCTGTAGTTGAGTCTTGACGATAGTGTATCCCGTTAAGCGCTACAAGATCTTTCCCTTTGAAGCTTGTCCCGCTGAGAGTTACCGTTGGATTGGCTTCTTGGATTTTTGAGAGTTCTTCAGCACTGACCGCAAACTTGGTTCCTGCCAATACGGCGATCCCCGCATCTACGATGCATCCATCACCTAGTGCGATTCCGGTAACTGAATTGGCACCTAAAAGGGTATTTTTACCGATTGTGACAGGGATTCCGTCCGTTCCGCTGAGAACACCGAGGATAGAAGCCCCTCCGCCAACGTCTGAACCATCACCTACAACCGCAGAGCTAGAGATGCGTCCCTCAACCATACTGACACCCGTAGTTCCCGCATTGAAGTTGACATAACTTGCACCCGGCATGATGGTTGTCCCTGCATGGAGCTGCGCACCGAAGCGAACTTTTGAATCGTCCAATACGCGGGTATTGTTGGCAGGGATGATGTGTTGGAGATAGCGCGGGAATTTATCGACGAAATCGATTTTCGGATATTCGTTGGCAAATTTGAGTTCAATCTCGTTTTCACGGAGCCATTCTAGCTCGATCGGTTGACCGTCTGACCATGCGACGTTGTGCAATGCACCGAACGCACCGTTAAGATTGAGGGAGCGAAGAGCCGCTTTGGAGGTAGAGAGGGCGTAGAGTTTGAGGTAAGTTCCCTCGACGCTCGTGCACGCTACATCGTTGAAAAGGATGACAAGACGGAACTCACCCTCACGCATTCCACGCTCTTTAATTTGGTTATAGAGGGCGGAGATCACTTGGATATTTTTATGGGCATCACCGAATGCTTCATCAGAATAAGGGGTAAATGCGTTTAAGCACCCCTCTAAAAATTTCAATGTTACTGGGATAATTACTTCATCGGCGTTAAAATCGACGCTAAATCCTTGCTCTTGCGCACTTTTGATAAAGATGGCGGCACTGCCGAAGTTTTCGTTCCAGTTAATATGTGGATAGGTCGCTTGGAGGATTTTAGAACCATCAAGCTGACCGAAATCAACACGGCAAATACCGAATCCAAGAGGATTTTTATATCCTGCGCTGTTTTGAATCTCTTGTACACATGCTTTAAAAGCGGCTTCGGTCTCTAAAATTTCCATATTTTCTCTCTTGGTGTAAAATTAATAGAGAATTTTACCATAAGAGCCTATGTATGGGTTGAATCTTGCGTGTTATACTACGATCATATTTTTAAATGGATTTATTATGGAACAGTGGATTACCTTATTAAAAGCAAATGATTATCTCGGAATAAAAAAATACCTCACAAGCGGTGGAAATCCGAATGCGGTAGAAGAGAACGGCGAATCGGTACTTTGTTTCGCGATGCGTTACCATTGTGACGGGGAGATTTTAGATCTTTTGATCGAGAACGGTGCCGATTTGTATCAAATAGATAATGAAGGGGTGAGTGTTTTTGATGTAGCGGTCACCTACAATAATCTCTCTATCATTGAGCGACTGATAGAGAGCGGATTTGATGTCAATCATCCGACACGCCGCAGCGGATTTACTCCGCTAATGGGAGCTGTTTGTTACGGTCGAATTGAAGTGATACAAAAACTGCTGGATAAAGGGGTGGATGTGACGGCCAGAGATCAACACGGGCTTAGTGCCCTTGACTTTGCCCGTAAAATGCATAAAAAATCGATTTTAGCTCTGTTAGAAGGAGAAAAGAGTGGAACAGATTAAAACCTTTTTATTGCTTGGTTCTCTCTCCGTTTTATTAGTATTTATCGGAGGGTATTTAGGGGGGCAGGGGGGAATGCTCATCGCACTGCTCATAGCGGGTGGGATGAATTTTTACGCCTACTATTTTTCGGATACTATGATACTAAAGCATTATAATGCACAGGAAGTTGACCCGCGTGAGGCACCGATGCTCTATCGTGTGGTTAATCGTTTGGTTGAACGTGCTGATATACCGATGCCGAAAGTCTATATTATTCATGATCATATCCCCAATGCATTTGCAACAGGGCGTAATCCCTCTCATGCGGCGGTAGCGATAACGACGGGATTGCTCGAATTGCTGAATGAGGATGAAGTGGAGGGGGTCATGGCACATGAACTCTCTCACGTAGCTCATCGCGATATTCTGATTGCGACCGTAGCGGCAACGATTGCAGGAGCAGTTGCGTTTATCGCCAATATGTTGCAGTTTGGTGCGATGTTCGGCAGTCGTAATAATCGTGGAAATCCAATTTTGATGATTATGATGGCTATTTTATTACCGATTGCGGCGAGTGTCATTCAGATGACTATCAGCCGCTCACGAGAGTTTATGGCGGATGCGGGGGCGGCACATCTCACGGGGCATCCGGAGTGGCTTCAAAATGCGCTCATTAAACTTTCAAACTACAATGCGCGGGGAGAAGTACACGGAGCTACCCCTGAAAATGCCCATATGTTTATTATCAGTCCGTTTGATGGCAAAAACTTTTCATTTTCTAATCTTTTTCGTACCCATCCTACGACAGAACAGCGATTGGAGCGTTTGGAAGCTTTAAAAGAAGAATTATCAACTGTGAATGAACAAAATAAACTCTATGACCGCCATTACGTTTAGTGAGCGCTATTATTCCGGCTCTATTTTAAGGGTGAAATGGGGTTTACGAGGCAACTTTTTTTTCGGTGTTTTCAAAAAAGTATGACGATAAACAATATAAACAATAAAACTGATTCCCAATCCGATAATTAAAAAACTCATTTTGCCCATCCCCTCTCCTTATTCCTTTGTTGAAGTAAAATCGGCAGTTTAAAAAAAATATTTATTTTTAATAATTTTTAATAATTTCGTAGGAGATTGATTTTACTTTTAATGCCTCTTCAAAGAGGTGAAAACTGTACTCACAAAGTTTCTCTTCCTCAGCGGCAACCGATATTTCAACAATAGGATTTCCTCCGTTTATCATCGGCAAGGAAGAGAAATCAACAGATTTATCCATTTTTGCCATGACATCAATCAGTGTATTTTCAGATGTTTGGGCGATTAGGGTGCGGCGATAGGTTTTAGTGGCTTGGGGATAAAATTTTGTTAATGCCTCTTCCACCATCGGATGGGACATTTCCGGAAATCCCGGCATAAAAAAGTAGCGATCCTCCAGATAAAATCCTGACATATTATTGACGACATTATGGAGGAGGAGAGAATTTTTTGGCAGATGAGCCATATGGATACGGTGAGGATAGGCCGCGTCACCGAATCGTTCCGTAATATCACGCGTAAATTGCTTATGGGGGACTAAAATCCCATCGCTAAAAACGTCAGCCGCGATTTGGCGTGTCAGATCATCGGGAGTGGAACCGATTCCGCCAAAGCTGAATATGACGGCATCGGGATCATTTTTGATCATTGCGAAAGTAGTATGAATTAAAAGTGGATCGTCTTTGATTGTAAAAGAGGAGAAGAGGGTATGCCCGCGACGGAGCAGGGCATCTCGAACATAGAGAAAATGTTTGTCTTCACGACGGCCGTTTAGGATTTCAGAACCGATAATAACGGCATAAAAGTGGGGAGTTTTCATAAGAGGATTATAACACGATATTCCCCGCTAAGGGGAGAAGGAAAATTATTTGAGTTTTTCCAAAATTTCTTTTTCAACTGCATCGATTTTTTGGGTTCCGTCGATAGTAATGTATTTCACTGATGTATCTGATGCGGCAACACCTTGGTAGTAGTTGACAAGGGGAGCGGTTTGTTCGTGGTAGACACGGAGACGATCCAATACCACTTCGGCTTTATCATCAGCACGTTGTACCAACTCTTCACCCGTTTCATCGTCTTTTCCTTCCACTTTCGGCGGATTGAAAACAACGTGATAGGTTCGTCCTGATGCAAGGTGGGCACGACGTCCTGACATACGCTCAACGATAACGCTGTCGGCTACATCGATTTCGATCACAGCATCGATCGCTACACCCGCTTCTTTGAGTGCGTCGGCTTGAGGAACAGTACGAGGAAAACCGTCAAGCAAAAAACCATTGCGGCAATCATCTTCCAAAATGCGCTCTTTTACCAAACCGATAATAATCTCATCGGTGACAAGTTTCCCCGAATCCATAAACGATTTCGCCAATGTCCCAAGTTCCGTTCCCGCTTTAATCGCTGCGCGAAGCATATCACCCGTAGAGATTTGCGGGATATCAAATGCTTTGGTCAAAAACTGTGCTTGTGTCCCTTTTCCGGCACCCGGAGCACCTAAAAGAATAATTTTCATATTAATTCCTATTAATTAGATTTTAGATTCGATATAGAGTTCTAACTCATCCACAATAGCATCGATGGAGCGTTCCCCGTCGATTTTTTTGAGAAGGTTTTTAGCCTCATAAAAGCTTTGGATCACCGCTAACGGCTCTGTATAGACGCTCATACGGTTGTTAAACACTTCAACTTTGTCATCGGCTCCTCGAGAGCGTCCGAGAACGCGATCACGGGCTACCTCCTCACTGACAACAACTTCAATGACACTTACAAGTTCTACTTCGGTATCGGTAGCAAGAAATTTATCGAGTTCGTTCATTTGCTCAAATGAGCGCGGATAGCCGTCGAATAAAATAACATCAGCAGGGGCTGATTTGATGGCACTGGTAATCGTGTCGATTGCGATCTCAATCGGAACAATAAGCCCTTTACTGATAAAGCTATCAATCAACTGACCCCGTTCACTGCCGCTGGAGACTTCTGCGCGGAGAAGATCACCGGTCGAGTAGTGGACGATTGCATCGTCGTTGCGTTCGGCTATAATCTCCGCATCAGTTGTTTTTCCTGAACCCGGTGCGCCAATAATAAGGAAAAGTTTCTTCATTACTTACTTGGCACTTTCGCGTAGGCGGATGTGAAGCTCGCGGAGTTGTGTCAACTCAACAGGACTCGGTGCCTGTGTCATAATACAAGAGGCTTTTTGGGTTTTCGGGAACGCGATAACGTCACGAATAGAATCTTTTTTAGACAATAGCATCATGAAACGGTCAAACCCGATAGCGAATCCGCCGTGGGGCGGTGCTCCGAATTTGAGCGCATCAAGGAGGAAACCGAATTTCTCCTGAGCTTCCTCTTCACCGATACCGAGAAGGGTGAAGATTTGCTCTTGGAGTGCTTGTTTGTGGATACGGATCGATCCGCCGCCGAGTTCGGTTCCGTTGAGGACGATATCGTAGGCAATCGATTCGATATCTTCGAGATGCTCATGGTTCAAATCACGCGGCATCGTAAACGGATGGTGAAGTGCTTTGACACGTCCCTCTTCGATTTCGAACATCGGGAAGTCAACAACCCAGACAAATTCGAAGCGATCTTTGTCGATTAGGTTCATTTTTTCATGCTCAGCGATGAAGATACGGAAACGTCCCATATAATCCCACACGGTTTTTTTATCTCCCGCACCGAAGAAGACGACGTCGCCCACTTCCATACCGGTACGATCAACGAGGAGTTGGAGATCTTCAGGGGCAAAGAATTTCTCTAGAGGTCCTTTGAGACCGTCCTCTTTCATTTGGAAGTAACCAAGCCCTTTAGCACCGAATTTACGTACGTAATCTTCGAAGCTTTTCATTTCACGTTTCGAGAATGCCAAATCGGCACCCGGAACGCGAAGCGCTTTGATACGGTTCATTTTAGGATTAGCGGCGATCCCTGTGAAAATTTCGTTGTCACAACGTGCGAAGATATCGATAACATCGACCATTTTAAGATCATATCTGAGGTCGGGCTTGTCAGATCCGTACCATTCCATCGCATCGGAGTATTTGATACGGTTGAACGGCGTATGGACTTCGTGTCCTGCAGCAGCAAACATTCCGGTAATTAACTCTTCGGCGACACGGATAACGTCTTCTTGGTTACAGAAGCTCATTTCGACGTCGATTTGGGTAAATTCAGGTTGACGATCGGCACGCAAATCTTCATCACGGAAACATTTCGCGATTTGGAAATAACGGTCAAATCCACCCACCATCAAGAGCTGTTTGAAAAGCTGAGGCGATTGAGGGAGGGCGTAGAACTCACCTTCGTGTACACGGCTCGGTACGAGATAGTCACGTGCACCCTCAGGGGTCGATTTAGTCAAAATCGGGGTTTCAACTTCTAAAAATCCGAGACGATCCAGTACGTTACGTGCCGCGATAGCCGCTTTTGAGCGGAGCATAAAGGTATTGTACATGGCTGGATTACGTAGATCGAGGTAACGGTATTTAAGACGGATCTCTTCACCGACACTGTTGTCTCCGATACCGAAAGGGACAGGCTCGGAGCGGTTTTCGATGATCAGCTCTTCGACGACTACTTCAATAGCACCCGTTTTAAGACGCGGGTTAACAAGCCCCTCGCCACGGCTACGAACGCGTCCGTGTGCGATCAAGACGAATTCGTCACGCACTTCGCTCGCAAGTTTATGGGCATGGGCATTGTCGGCAGGGTCACAAACGAGTTGAATCAGGCCGCTTTTATCGCGCAAGTCGATAAAAACAATGCCTCCGTGGTCGCGGTAGCTGTTCGCCCAACCGCATAGGACGACGTTATCGCCTACGTTTGCTTCACTTAAATCGGTACAAAAATGACTTCTCAATGCAAAGTCCTTAGGTTATATTTTTCGCAATTATAGCGGGTAGAAACTTTTGGTTTGATAATAGTAGTTTTAGAGT
Source organism: Sulfuricurvum sp. RIFOXYD12_FULL_44_77 (assembly GCF_001830725.1). Lineage (NCBI taxonomy): Bacteria > Pseudomonadati > Campylobacterota > Epsilonproteobacteria > Campylobacterales > Sulfurimonadaceae > Sulfuricurvum > Sulfuricurvum sp. RIFOXYD12_FULL_44_77. The sequence continues at coordinate 10,272 of NZ_MIBU01000277.1, read as the reverse complement.
GTTAAAATCCCCTCAATCTCATCGAGTAGTACGGCGATTTCACTGTTGTTCTCTTTGATCTTCTCGACCAGTTCCAGCGGGCTTTTGTGGTCTACCGCTTCGTTGCGGTTCGGGTTCTTGGCTGATATGTCATATTCTTTAATATCATTTATGTTAACGATCCAGCTGTTATCACTGATACCGCGTACTTTACGTAGTTCGAGGAACTCGGCGAAGTGTTCGTAGCTGATTGGTTTGTTTTTGGTGAGCTTGTAGGGAGGGTTTACCTCGTAGTACCAGATGTCATGGGTCTCACCCGCGCGGTCGAAAAAGAGGACGTTGGTTTTGACACCTGAATAGGGGAGGAATACCCCCGCAGGGAGGCTCACAATTGTATGGAGGTTGAACCGCTCGATCAGCTCTTTTTTCACTGCCGCGAACGCGGCACCTGTTTGGAACAATACCCCCTCAGGGACGACGACACCGCAACGCCCGCCGAGGCGGAGCATTTTCATCATGTGTTGTAAAAAGAGCAATTCGGTCGCGTTGGCTTTGACCGTAAAGTTGAGCTGTATCTGCTCTTTTTCTTTGCCGCCGAACGGGGGATTGGCGAGGATGACGTCGTAGCGGTCTTTTTCCTCAAACTCCCGTATGTTTCGGGTCAATGTGTTGGCTTTGGCGATATTGGGCGACTCTACACCGTGGAGGATCATGTTCATCACCCCCATCACGTAGGAGAGGGGTGTTTTTTCATTTCCGAAAAAGGTATCCTCAGAGAGAAATTTGAGCTGTGAAGTGGAGAGTTCAGAGGGGCGGATATGGTTGTACGCCTCGATGAGAAATCCGCACGTTCCGCACGCGGGATCGTAGATCGTCTCGCCGATACGGGGATCGACCGCTTCGACGATGGCACGCACGAGGGCGCGGGGTGTATAGAACTCACCGCTGTTGCCGCCATCGCTTCCCATGTCACGCAGAAGCTTCTCATACACTTGTGAGAGTTGGAACAGATCGGCGCTGTTGTGGAAGTTCATCGCATCGACGAGATCGAGCACTTCGCGCAAGGTATGACCGTTGGCGATACGGTTGGAGAGGAACTCGAAGATCGCTCCGATCTTGTATTTGACCGATTTAGGGTCTTCGGTGATGCTTTTAAAACTTTGCAAAAACGGGAAGAGTTTACTGTTGACGAAATCGAGGAGATCATTTCCGCTTTGCACGTGCCCGATATCGGTTTTGCCGTTTTGTTTCGGACACGCCCAGACGTCCCAAGCGTAGTCACCGCGCAGTATCGGGGTGTAGGTTGTCCCGTCGAGTTCTGCCTCTTCGGACTTTTCGATCTCGTAGTCGTGGAGGAATTTGAGAAACAGAATCCAGCTGATCTGTTCGGTGTACATCATCGCCCCGCTGATACCGTCGTCACGGCGGAGGATGTCGGTGATGCGGTTGATTTTGGACTCCATTAGAGTTCTCCTTTGAATGCTCGGTCGAGTAGGGATGCTTTTAGGGCTTTTAGATTTTTTATCTTGTCATTCTGAACGTGTTTCAGAATCTCAACTTTTTCGCGGATGCTGTCGAGGTACGCGACGCTCTGGGTTTGGATGTCGAGGGGTGGGAGGGGAATTTGTATTTCACTTAATCTCATAATAGCTAATTTTGGAATAGCCATTTGTTTAGTAGCTGATTCCAGTTGAAAAATAAAAGTAGCCGATTTAGTAAAATAATAAACAAATTTATTAGAAATATTTTTTTTATTTTTATAAACTAATTTGACTGCATTTTCAGTAAGATTTGCTCCTTCTAATTCTTTTGGAATAATTCCACTTTTACCGATAGTATTTCCGACATTAGTAATATATAAATCTTCATGAGATATTGTGTATCTTTTGATTTTTTCATGAACATCAGGTGATAAATAGAGCATTTTTTTTGTGCTGATAGTTCCATCATTTGTGAAATCTGTTACTCTTAAATAAGGATATGGAGTTTCTGTATCCAAAAGCTGATCTCCTTTTGCTAATCTTTTTCCACCTTTAACAAATGCGATTTCATTGATTGTTTTTGTCTCCCACTGTTCCCCCAATTCCCCAAAAACCGTATTGAGTGCAGAGGGGAGGAGGAGATCGGCGGCGGTGATGTTTTCACTCAGCAGTTCGAGGGAACGGTCGATTTTGGCGAATAGGGTGTCGAGGAGGGCAACGAGCCGTTTTTGTTCATTTAGAGAGGGGAGGGGGATTTCCAACTCTTTTAAAAATTTACTACTTGTTCGAGGCATTTTTGCCCCATATGAGCTTGCATTTATTTTGTTTACAACGCTTTCCGAACGTAAAAAATTAGCAAGAAAAAATTTATCTAAATTATTTTTAGGTTGAAAAACGATCAGTTCAGTCGTTCCTACTCCATCAAAATCAGGTATAGCAACTTTATTGAGATAAGGGCGTAATTTAGAATATATGACTGTGTCTTTAGTAAACTTGCTACATGTGCCAATAACATTTGATTCTTTAGCTGAGGAAACGTTTAGAAGTTTGCCAGTTTGACTTTCTATATTTTCAAGAGATAAATAAGGTAAATCTTGACATTGTGAAGCTTGTAATTTTGATGAAATTTCTGTAACTACATCACCGAGTTTTTTCCATTCCCATCCATCGGGAAGCGTGGGGAGGTTAGAGATCATTTTTTACCATTTTTCTTTATACTTTATCATCCCCAAAATCGTGATGCTCTCACTCTCTTCATCAATCATATAGGCGATCACGTAGCCTTTGTAGATAAGATCACGAATCGTGTCGTCTTTAAAATAGATCGATTGACGGTGTTTGTAGGGGAATGCAGGAATTTTTAGGATCGCTTGTCGAATTTCGCGGGCAAATTTTTTCCCTTTTGCTCTGCTGTCTTCTGAAATATATTCTACGACTTCACTAATGTCAAATTCAAATCGTTCTTCATAAAAAATAGTCATTTTTTAGTGATCCGATTTTCTATCCTCTCCCACATATCATCATGCGATACTAGTTTCGATTTTCCCGATTTAATATCTTCGAGGCGTGAAGAAAAAAAGGCTTTATTTTCTTCAAATCCGAGATCATACGCTTCGATAGCGTCATTCTCTTTTAATGCTTTTAGAATGCCGTCCAGAAGTTTGAGTTGGCGTTTGTTCGCATCAATCATTACTGTCATAGCTATCCCTTTGCTTTTTCAAAATTTTAACACGAATCATCTGTAAATCTCCCGCTGAAGTTCCAAATACCCCTCTTTGATCTCTCGTAGTCCTCCAAACGCCTCTTTTAGCTCCTCTTTGTCGATGGTTGAGAGCTGTATGAGAGAGCTGAGTTTCTCTTCGTCAAGTTCAGCTACTCCGTCACGCTCATAACGTCGGAGGATAAATTCGAGAAAATCGCGTGCTTTGGTGCTGTGGTGGCGCTCGATAAAGTCTCGGTGTTCGACGTTGAGCACCCGCTCGGATCGGGTCAAAATATCGTGGTTAAAGGAGAGATGGGCGAGAACATCGTAGATGTCGGCATCTTCGGCTTCAAAAATCGCGGTGAGTTCGGAGAGTTGCGCGGCGTCAATGTGCATATTTTCGAGTTTGTTCATCAACACTTTGCGCTCACGCGGATCGCTCCAAATCTCCCGTAGACGTGTTTCATCATCATACATCCCACCCAATACGCCGATGAGGTATTCGAGATATTCACCCGTCCGGAGCGGTTTCCCCTCGGCTCCGACGTAGGTGGTTTCGATGTCGATGACGCGGAGGCGGCGCCCTCGGATCGTGATTTCCGCTTTTTCTTTTTTCTCTTTGTCCGTTCGTGGTGAGCTTGTCGAACCATCATCCGACCCTTCGACAAGCTCAGGGGGAACGGTGGATGGTGTTTCCGTGGGTTCGGCATCACCGTCCCAGCGCGGATCGTAAAAGAGGTTCGTCGCTCCGACAAAATCGAGGATTGTAAAGAAGTCTTTCCCCTCGAATACCCGCGTACCGCGCCCGATGATCTGTTTGAACTCGGTCATAGAGCGGATCGGGGCGGTGAGGACGACGTTACGGACGTTTTTGGCATCGACCCCTGTGGTGAGCATCTTGGAACTTGTCAAAATAGCGGGGATGGTGAGGTCGTTGTCTTGGAATTTCTCTAACAAGGCACGCCCGATCTCCCCCTCATCGGAGGTGATACGGACGCAATAGTGGCTGTCGCTGACACTTTTGTGCGCGTCGATGGCGATTTTCATTGCGGATGCGTGGGCTTGGTTGACACAAAAGATGATGGTTTTGTCGTAGGGGCGTATCTGCTCTAGGATGGTGCGGGCGATTAGATCGGTGCGTGCGGGGATGACGACTGATTTTTCGAACTGCTCCAGCGTGACGATCTGATTTTCCAAATCTCCCGTAACGATGTCATCGGGGTTAAATCGGTACTCATCGATGTTGGTACGGATACGTTTCACCTTGTAAGGGGTTAAAAATCCGTCGTTTATCCCGTCGCGTAGCGAATACTCATAAACAGGGTCGCCGAAATACCCGTAGGTGTCGCCGTTGTCATCTCGTTTTGGGGTGGCGGTGAGACCCAAATGGGCGGCATTTTTGAACCGATCGAGTACCCGTCTCCAGCTCCCCTCATCGTTAGCTCCCCCTCGGTGACACTCATCGATAATAATGAGATCGAAAAAATCGGGATCGTACTGCTCGAAATAGCCTGAAAAGTCGTTTTCGGTATCGGCTTCGTCACTGCGTCGCTCTGAAATCGCCTGATAAATCGCAAAAAAGACATTGGCATTGGTGGGAACTTTACCATTGCGTTTGCGTATCTCTTTGCCGTTGACTTTGATACACTCTTTTTCGATGGGGTTGAACTCGTTGTAGGCTTGATCGATCAGGATGTTTCGATCCGCTAAAAAGAGGATTCTCGGACGGCGGTTTTGGTTGTTCTTGCTCCATTTGGATTCAAAAAGGCGATAGACGATTTGAAACGCGATGTAGGTTTTCCCCGTCCCCGTTGCAAGAGTGAGGAGGACTCTGTTCTCCCCTTTTGCCAATGCTTCCACCGCTTTGTTCACGGCTATTTGCTGATAGTATCGGGGTTTTTTGAGACCCAAATGGAAACTTTGGGTGAGAGTTTCTGTTTCTTTGGGATTTAGTGTGCCGTAAAGTCGTTCAAAAAGTGTCTCAGGAGAGGGGAAACTATCAACCCATACTCCGCAACCGCTTCGGAGGTCGTGCTCGTAGATACGGTGTCCGTTAGTGGTGTAGACGATGTCGATGCGGAGTTTGATCGCATAGTCGATGGATTGCTGGAGACCATCTAGGGGATCACGATCTTCGGATTTTGCCTCAATGATAGCGAGGTTGGTGTTGCGGTGTACTAGGAGATAATCGACAAAGTGGCGTTTGCCCCGTTTGCCTCCGATGAGCTTTCGCCCGTCGGTAAAGTAGTATTCACGGACGATATGTGATTCATTCCACCCGCCGCTTATGAGACGCGGATCGATCAGTTTGGCACGGGTATCGGATTCGGAATAAGCCATTTATGCTCCGCAACAGAAATTCATTACGGAGATTATACCTTAACTAGAGGGTGTATCGACGGCAGTGAAAAACGTGTTGCTTTTTGCCATAGCGCGCGGGATTGGTTGAGTAAGAGCCGTTTCATCTTTTTCTCCCGTACGGATACGCTCGACTTCAAGTACCGGAGTAACCCACATTTTACCGGCACCGTGACCTAAATCCTGTGTATGAGCACGGATCGCTTCCATTGTAACCTCTTTGGTTTTATCGTTGGATACGACGATGATAAGCATTACTTTCGGATACAAATCGGGAGCGTTGTTTTTTTCGGCAATACCGAGTGAACCTTTTCCGATGACATCGGTTACGGTTACCCCTTCGATCTCATTATCGAACAGTTCTCGAAGAACATCATTTAAACAGTGACGGTTGAATACAGCGGTAATTTGAACCATTTTGAACCCCTTTTATGGTTTTGATAGTGTCATTATAAATTGAATCGAGGTGAGCAATCACCACTAAGCTGATTATTTAATAAGCAACTCCTGTCAAACCAACTGCATATTTAGTTCTCATACACCAATGTAACAAAAATGTAGTTCTTTGACTAGAACACCATTTGCAATTGTGGAGTTAATATCATCCATCAAGGAGCAATCATGGCACGAGACACACTGATCGGCGGAGCATTATGGGAAGAGTACTCAAGTGAAGTACAACGACGTATGAACGATCCGATCAATATGGGTGAGATTACTCAAGAAGAGGCCGATGCAGCAGAGAAACAATTGATTATTGCCGATTTCGGTGCGGAGAGCTGTGGGGATGCGGTACGACTCTACTGGATGATCGATCCGAAAAACGACGTTATCATTAAAAGTCGATTCAAGAGTTTCGGATGCGGTACGGCAATCGCCAGTTCGGATATGATGGCAGAACTTTGCATGGATAAAACGGTGGATGAAGCACTCAAAATCACCAACATTGATGTGGAAAAAGCGCTTCGTGATGAGGAAGATATTCCGGCGGTTCCTGGGCAAAAAATGCACTGTTCGGTTATGGCGTACGACGTGATTAAAAAAGCGGCATCGATCTATAAAGGGGTCGATATGTCCGAGTTCGAGACGGAGTTTATCGTCTGTGAATGCGCCCGTGTCAGCCTCGATACCCTCAAAGAGGTGATCCGTCTCAACAAGCTCGACTCTATCGAAAGCATCACCGATTACACGAAAGCGGGCGGTTTTTGTAAATCGTGTATTAAACCGGGTGGTCATGAGAAAAAAGATGTCTATCTCGTCGATATGCTCGCAGAAGTGACCGCAGAGCTTCAAAAAGAGGCGATCAGCAAAAAAATCAAAGAGGCCAAAGGGGACGGAAACTTTAATGCGATGAGTTTGGTTCAAAAACTTCGCAGTATCGAATCAATTCTCGAAGAATATATCCGTCCGACCCTCAAAGCCGACCACGGAGATGTCGAAGTGATCGACCTTAAAGAGGTAGAGGGGGAACACGAACTATACATCCAGTACAAAGGTGAGTGTATGAGCTGCTCTATGAACACGACTACGACCCTTGCCGGGATGCAGGATATGCTCAACTTCAAACTTAAATCCAATTTGCGAGTGATGGTGGTCTAAAATGGGACACGCAACCAAAGAGGGAACCTTCGGATATCTCAAAAGATTCGGTAATTATTCGAAAGATTTTTACCGTTTTAACGGAGAACTCTTTTTTCCTTCGCTGGGTATCGGAACCTATAAAGCTGAACCCTACAAAGAAGATAATTATATTATCAACTACGCAGAGGCAATCAAAACAGCACTGCGTCGGGGGATCAATCTGATCGACACGGCGATCAATTACCGCTATCAGATGTCTGAGCGCGAAATTGCGGAAGCGTTGAGTGAGATGATCCAATCGGGTGAGATCAAACGCGAAGAGGTTATTATCGCTTCTAAAGCGGGATTTATACCTCTTGATTTCCCTTTTCCCGATAATCCATACGGTTGGATACAAGAAAATATGATTGACACAGGGTTGGCCTCGAAAGAGGAGATTGTGATCGATCAGCATTGTATGACACCCGAATATCTACGCTGGAGCTGTGAGCAGTCGCTCCGAAATCTTGAGATAGATACGATCGATATTTTCTATTTGCATAATCCTGAGACACAGTTGGGGTATATCGATCAAGCAACCTTTTATGAGCGGATTGAAGCAGCTTTTGTACTTTTTGAAGAACTGCGTAGTGAAAAAAAGATTGTGAGCTACGGCATTGCGGCGTGGAACGGGTTTTTGTACGAAGCGGATCATCTGGAATACGTCTCTTTGGGAAAAATCGTCGACATCGCCCAACGCGTGGGAGGGGAGAATCATGGCTTTAAATATATCCAAAGTCCGTTTAACCTCGCGAAACCGCATGCCTACGGATATGCAAATCAGCAGTGTGAAGATGGACTGTTTTATCCACTAATGCATGCGTGTGCACGCTATGGACTGACTTATATCGGCTCATCTTCGCTATTGCAAACGAACCTTTTTAAGCGTCCGTTTGCTTCAAATGTAGCGGAACTGATGAAAACGGGTGAGTTGAACGATGTGGCGAGCGCATTGCAGTTCGCCCGTAGTGCGGGAGGGATTTCTGCCTTATTCGGTGCTGTCGATCCTTCCCATGTCGTGGATAATGCCTTTTTGGGGTATTTACCTGAAGCCTCGGTTGAGTCGGTAAATACGTTGATGCGAGGTGCTTATGCTGTATGATGTGATTGTAGTCGGGAGCGGAATTTCAGGACTCTATGCGGCGCTGTATGCACGCCGAGCAGGACTGAATGTCGCCCTAATCTGTAAAAGCAATCCTTTGCGTTCCAACTCTGCCGTAGCTTCGGGTGGGATAAATGCCGTACTGAAAACAACACGACAAGATTCAATCCGCGAACATATTTCCGATACCCTAAAAGGTGCCGATAAATTAGGGCGTTTTTCGTCTGTCAGCGCTATGGTTGCGGGTGCCGAAGAGATTATTAACGAACTCCAAGCCATGGGTGTGGTGTTTGATACCACGGATGAGGGTACTATCGCTCAACGCCCCTTTGGCGGAACCAAAGCTTCGCGAACCTGTTACATTGCGGATAAAACGGGAGCATCTATTACCCAAACGCTTCTTGTTCAGTGTCGCAAAGAGGGGGTGAACATTTTACAAAATCATGTGATGCTCTCTATCGCTACCTACAAAGATCAACTCTCAGGGATAACACTCTTGCGCCGACGGGATTCGCAAGTGATAGCGTTTGCGTGTAAATCACTGATTTTGGCGGGGGGCGGATATGCGGGGATCTATCGCGGTCATTCGACCAACTCACAAGAATCCAGCGGTGATGTGATTGCCATAGCACTGAGAGCTAAAATGCGTCTGTCGAATATGGAATTTGTACAGTTTCATCCGACAACATTGGCGAACAGCGGAACACTGATCAGCGAAGCGGCACGCGGAGAGGGTGCTTACATTGTTGACGAGAGCGGTGAACGTTTTACGGATGAATTGCTGACGCGGGACAAACTCTCACGCGATATCGTTAAACATCAGCTTTCAGGACATAGTGTTTATCTCGATTTTAGACATTTGGGGGAAGAGTTGATCGATAAAAAACTCCCCTCAGCTCGCAAGCATGCTCTAAACGGTGCCGGAATCGATATCCTTAACGAACTTCTCCCTATCACCCCCTCAGCCCACTATACTATGGGTGGGATATGGGTAAGAGACAATACCTCTACCGATATTCCTAACGTATTTGCATGTGGCGAATGTGCCTATAGCGGTGTCCATGGGGCAAATCGTTTAGGAGGAAACAGTCTGCTTGAGGCTGCCTATTTCGGCCGTCTTGCAGGTATTGAAGCTTCTCGTGCAGCCAAAAAAGGGGAGTTTCATCCGATCGATTACGCACTGGTCGATAAAGAGTCTCGCTATGTTGAGGCGATTTTAGAGGGTGAAAACCGATTTAACATTAACACAATGCGTCGTAACCTCGGTAACAATCTCTACAAAAATGCAGGGGTATTTCGAACGCACGACACCCTTGCCAACGCACTCGAATATGTGCATTATCTGATGAAAATGTCATCAGGACTCTGCTGTGTTAATAAAGAGCGCAGTGATAATGTTGAATTGATGTCGATAATCGAGTTTCGTAACGCCCTCACGGTTGCTGAATCAATGGTGATGTCTGCATTGGCACGAGAAGAGAGCAGAGGTGTCCATTATCGCGACGATTTTCCTCAGAGTGATGAGAAAAATTATGAGGTCAATACGATCATTCGCCGCCTTGCAGGGACATTTCTACGGATCAGTTTCGAAGGTCATCTTTCATCGGATTGGTGGTATAGGATACGTCAGTTTTTTCATGCGTAAGTGCGCAGTGAATTTATACTATTAAATAATATTAAGGAGTTTGTTATGGCAAAAGTTATGTTACGTTACGATTCAAAGGGATCAATCTCATTTTATGTCGCGAAAAAAGATATGGAAGAGACAATTATAAGTTCAGAGTTTGACAGTGAAGAAAAATGGGGCGGTGAAGTAAAACTCTCTAACGGTGAAACATGGTTTATCGAACCGGGTGCCAAAAAATTTCCTTCTGAAGTGGTGGCTATTCGTCGGGGAGAATAATCTAACAATTATTATTTCCGTATATTTCTGTGCTATAATATTATTTTTAAACTTTAATTAGCTTAATTGTATTGATATTTTTTCATAGACAATGGCGCATGAGGACAAATGATTTCAGAAATATCGG
>NZ_MIBU01000276.1:0-27524 GCF_001830725.1 Sulfuricurvum sp. RIFOXYD12_FULL_44_77 | reverse complement strand
TTTAAAAAGGATTCACGCATGAAAATTACAAACCGAACAGAATTTTTAACACTTCTCAAAGGGGCAACTTTCCTAGCTTCAGGCGGTGGTGGACCGTTTTTCGTTGCAAAAAAAATTGTAGAAACCTATTTTAAAGATAGTGATGCATTTGAGATCAATCTTATTAATCCCGATTCATTAACAGAAAAAGAGTGGGTTGTTATGGCTGCGGGGATGGCTCAGCCATCAGCAGGCTCAGCACTAACACCTCAAGCTATTATTGAGCCGACAGTAAATGCCGTAAATGCAATGGAAAAACTCATAAAAGAGTTACTGAGCACACAAAAAGATAGTCGATTTGAGAATTTTGAAAAATTTGATGCACTTTATCCTATCGAAGTAGGGGCAATGAATGTGGTTATTCCGCTTATATCAGCTTATTTATTGAACAATAACCTCTCTATTGTCGATGGGGATACATCAGGGCGATCTGTTCCTACTATTGATCTCACAACATTCGCCGTTTCTCAACCTGTCATGCCAAACATGGCAACATCTGCTGGAGATGAATATCAATTTACAACTATGTCTTTAAAAAACTACCAAGATTTAGGGATAGCATATAGTAATTTAATAGGATCAGGTTTAATCGGTATAGATACAGGTTTATGTTTGGCTCCGATGCATGGAGATACTTTAAATGATGGAAATATTGTCAAAGGCACCCTACGCGATGCCTATAACATTGGTAAAATCTTTGAAGAAGATATTCAATCAAATGAAAAAATTCTAAAAATTCAAAACTATCTCTCCAATGACGCGCAAACACCGAGGAAAATGAAACACCTTTGTACCGGAAAAGTCACCGATTACTTTACCCAAACCGAGAACAGCACCGATTTAGGGTATCTTACAATAGAAACGGATGATAATAGAATCTTTACGATTTTGATACAAAATGAAAATATTATCGGTCAGTTTGATGATGAAACGTTCGTAACCGTAACCGGTCCTGATTCGATAGGGTATATCTCTACCTATGACGGTTCATTTGATGAAAATAATACTTATGAAAATGTACTTATCAGTAAAAAACTCTCAGAGGGGCAAGATGTTTACATCCATGTCATAGCGATAGAAGCTGCCGACGTTATCAAAAAGAATGTAAAGCTGATGGCAGGCTGGAATACTGCTTATAAAACAAGCCGTTATTATGGACCATACAGCAATATGTTATGGAAAACGACATAATGAAACTCTTCTCCTTAATCTTTTTACTTGTTATGACACTTTGTGCGGATAACGTCAAAGTGTACCTCTACACGCCAGAGATTAATGTCAATAATTTCAAATCACTCAAGATGAGTTTTGACTCTTATTTAAGCGGTTATGGAAATTATGAACTTCAACCCTTTAGCGATAAAGAGACGTTTGAAAAATATTTAAAAAATAAAAACACCATTGCCATCCTATCGAGTTGGCATTATCGTGAAATTTCAAAAAAGTATAATTTAGAGGCGATGTTAGTTGCCAAGAAAAAAGGGAGTGTCACCGATAGAAAAATACTCGTCGGTCAAAAAAACACCTTGTTGAAAGGGGTAGTTACTTCTGCGTATGATACGGAGTATACGAATGAGCTATTAAACAGCATAACAGATGAGCATTCCCAAGAGCTATCTGTGCTTAGAGTACCGAAAGAGATAGATGCCCTCATGAGCGTCGGTTTCGGTATGAGCAGATTCGCGCTTATCTCAAAAGACACTTTTGTACATCTCCAACATATCAATCCGGTTCTCTCAAAAGACTTAAAAATATACTATGAATCCGATCCTGAATACAGAATGCTTTTAGCGTGTAACGAGACAGATAAAGAGGTTACTACTCTTGTATCGATTTTCAAAAACATGGAATTCTCGTCCGATGGAAAAAAGATTTTAAATATGATAGGTATCGATAAACTGGTAGTTTTTAACATACGTAATTTAGAAAACAGAGGAGATACAAAATGAGATTACTATTCTTTATCTCTCTCTTTACCCTTGCATTACAAGCACATACTATTCTAGTCATTAACTCAAATTCTGATGTAAAAAAATACAATGAAGCGGTAGAGGAGTTTGGTAAAAATTTCAACCATCCTTTTAAAACCTTAGATATTTCAAACAAAAGCAGCAATGAAATCAAAAAAGCTCTTTATGATGAGTACCCCGATACCGTTTATGCAGTCGGCGCTAAAGCCTATCAGTATGCGAATGAATATATCCCCGAAAAAGATATCTATTTTAGTTCTATCGTTGATTGGAAAAGATTGTCATTAGCAAGCAACCGCTACGGTGTTTCCAATGAATTGCATAACGGTATGCAGCTAATCCTTATTAAATCACTTTTTACCTCTGTTAATACGATAGGGGTGGTCCACAGCAAATATACTCAAAATATGGTTGATGATCTTAGTCGCGATGCGGGAGCGTTGGGGATAAAAATACTCCCTATTTTAATCGATGAAGCGTCTGTTGAAAATATGCAATTTGATACGGCCTTAAACAACAGCGATGCGATGATGGTCATATCCGATCCACTATTTTTAAATAACGAAAACGCCGTCAAAAATCTATTTAGCTCAGCCAAAAAGCAGAAGAAACCGATTATCGCCTATCATGAACTTTTCATACAATACGGCGCAACATTAGTCATATCAGCAGATAATCCGACTATTGGGAGACAAATTGCGACTATGATAGAGAGCAACCTAAATGAAAGATCGATGGAAAAAATTCAGTATCCGGCCGGAACCAATATTGTTTTTAACAAAAAGGAAGCCGAACTGAACGGGGTAGAAATTACTTCTGATATTTTGTCTATCGCTACAGAAATACGTGAATGAATTTAACCAATAAGTTTATTATCGCAATTTTGTTTATTACGTCGATTGTAGTATCAACTTTTATCTATTTTCAAATCAGTGAACAAAAAGAGATTTTAAACAATGAGCTCAATCAAAGGATAGCTTTATTACGAAGCCACTTGGAATCCAATGCAAAAAACGACATATTGTCTTTGAAATATGAAGTTGAAAATGATATTGCAGCTTTTAATTTTTCCCATATTGATGCATCGTTTAAAAATTTGGTTGCAAAAGATGAGATTGATGCCGTTATTCTATTTAATAGGGATAAGTCAAAAGAACTTTTTGTCGGCGAAAACTCTTTTAAAAATCAATTCCCAAAACAAGAGATTAACACTCTTACGTTAAAAGAGATAAATAATAGAAATAATTTTGTTATCTCTCTTCCGATTATTATCAACGATAAATGGGGTGAAATCCACATTGTCTATTCACTTAAAATACTTCATGAAGAGGTACGCAGAGCAGAAGAAAATAAAAAGCTCAAGATACAATCAAACGTAAAAAAAGCGATCCTTACCTCACTATTATTAGCATTGATTCTATTGATTTTTAGCTATTTCTTTGCAAGAAAACTTTTATCGCCTATTTTATTGCTTACAGAAACCGCTAAAGATATTGCTAACGGAAACCTTGAGATCAGCGATAAATTGAGTTCAATTACATCAAATGATGAAATTGGATTATTATCTGCATCCTTTATTGATATGACGAAAAAATTGGATACCTCCTACAACACATTAAACATTGTGAATCAAAGTTTAGAACTCAAAACAAAAGAGCTGCAAGATTTGAATCTCTCTCTTGAAGAAAAAGTCGCGCAAAAAGTGAAAAAAATTACCGAACAAGAGCGGATGATGATCTCACAATCGCGTTTGGCCGCGATGGGAGAGATGATGAGTATGATCGCCCATCAATGGCGTCAACCTCTGGCAACTATCACACTGATGATCGCAGATGAAAAGATCAAATCAATGGTAACCAGCAAAGAATCAGTCGAATCTGACAAGATACTGGATAAAATTTCTGACATCATCATCTATCTCTCCAATTTAATCAATGATTTTCAAACCTATTTCAAGCCGGATAAATCTGCTGAAAAAATTTCAACCACACTCCTCATAGAACGGATGGAGCAGATTATTCAAACACGGTTAAAATACGAAAATGTTCAAATGCATGTTGAAAAACGTAATGAAGTGTTTATCGAAACCTATGCCAATGAAGTAGTTCAAGTGCTTATCAATATTGTTAATAATGCTATTGATATTATGGTCGAAAGAAATCAAACTGATCGTCATATTTGGATAAACATAGAGAGCGATACCAGCGATGTGACGATCAATATAGAAGATAATGGTGGAGGAATAGCCAATGAGATTATAGAACATGTTTTTGATCCGTATTTCAGCACAAAATCGAAAAATGGAACCGGAATAGGGCTTTATATGGCAAAAATGATTATTGAAAAACATATCTGCGGAAGATTAAGTGTCACAAATACCAAAGAAGGGGCTCGATTTACTCTCAGCCTGCCGAAAAGACAAAAAAAGCAAAGAGTGGAGTTTAATGATGCAAATACGAGTTTACTATGAGGACACCGTATATGCTCTAATTTTCTAACAATACACAAAACATGGAGTTTCTTCACGCATAGAACTCTCTAATTTACCTAAAAACTGTAAATCTTGTCATACCTCTGTCACACCAATTAATCTATACAAAATAAGTCATGAAAATATAGAATATAAAGTTTATACTAGTTATAATATATTAATTTTTGAATTTATGGTAAAAATCATGTATAACACTAATGATATTCATATTCCAGAGAAAAGAAATTTAGCTATCTTTTTCATAGTTCTCCCGACAACGTGGTGGCTCTTATGGGTCGCTTCGCATAGTACTTTCCTCTATATGTTTCTAGCTGCATGGGTCTATTCTTTATTACATAACACAATCTTTTCTTTGTTGCATGAAGCTGCACATGGTGTTTTATCAAATAACAGATTACGAAATGATTTTTTTGGTATTGTAAGTGCCGCTACCTTTCCTACGTCATTTACGATGCAAAAAATTGCTCACTTGGGGCACCACGAGCGCAATAGAACCGATAAAGAACTCTATGATTATTATCTCCCTTCTGAGTCAAAAACTGTACGTAATATTTGGATGTATGGCGGTAATCTGTTTGGCCTATATTGGTTTATGATCCCCTTGAGTAATTTGCTGATTCTCATCGCTCCAACATACTTTACTTCTGAACGTTTCATACATGGTCCTGCTAAAGCTCTTGGGTTTGAAGCGTTTCTTGAAGAGATTGCTCAGTACTCAATCACACGCATTTGGTTTGAATGTTTACTGGCTCTTGGATATCAAGTGGCACTCTATTATCTACTGGATTTAAGTTGGCAGGGATGGTTGTTATGTCATTGGTTCTTTGCTCTTCATTGGTCGGCATTGCAGTATGTTGACCATGCATGGAGTCCACGCGATGTAATCAATGGTGCATGGAATCTTAAAGTATTGCCTATATCACGTTTACTGGCATTGAACTATCACTACCATTTAGCTCATCATCGTCATCCTCAGGTTCCATGGATTTATTTGCCTCAATATGTTAATGCTAATGAACCGCAACCGACTTTTTGGTCTATTTATTCCACGTTATGGGGTGGAGTTAGGCCTGCACCGCCGATGTCTTCACCTGCACAATTTCCGTTTAAGTCTCAAGAATGAATGAGACCATGCCCCGTATTCTATTGAAAGAAGAATATGATACTAAGACTATATGGAAGACGTACGGGTATTGGGCTTTCTGGGTAGGGATTGCCTTTTTTTCCGTTTATCCATTTTGTAATTGGCTTAGTGCTCAACGTGCAAATGTCTACCATCTATATTTGAATACAGAGTTATCAATCCCTTTTGTCCCAGATTTCATTTGGCCCTATATGTCACTGTATCTTCTTTTTATCCTCCCACCTTTTTTCTTGGGAGTCTCGCAGTTGGAGTTGTTGGGTAAACGGATTATTTTAGGTACCCTCATTAGCGGAGGGATCTTTTTGCTTTTTCCTTCACAACTAGGATTTGAGCGTGTTATTCCCAATGGGTTTTATGGTGAGATGTTCACCAATATTTTTTCTCTTGATCTTCCTCATAATATGGCACCGTCATTGCATGTGGTCTACAGTGCATTTATTCTATTGGCAGTGCTTGAGTCATCATCAAAAAAATCAGTTCGTATGATTATGTTGTTATGGTTATTGTTGATTATGATCTCAACACTACTGGTTCATCAGCACCATATTCTTGATATCGTGTCGGCAATGGCGATTATGTTTTTGGTTACGTCAACATTCATTAAAGGAGAAAAAAATGTTTAAATGGGTTTTTATAATACTGGTGTCCCTAGGTGGATTTAACTTCCTTACGGCTGCAACCGATGAGCCGGATCATGCAATTCATGAAGAGCTTCGGGGTGTTCTTGGTGGGATACAAAACGCAGTTAATACAGAACACTATGATCAACTTGCTCAATATTTTCATAAAGATATGAGAGTTACGACCAGTAATCAAGAAGTTCTTAATTCACATGAAGATATTACAAAGTTTTTCAACTTCTGGTTTGGTCCGGGCGGTGTTTTGAAAAAAGTTGAGATGAAACTTGATGCCGATGCTTTGACAGAGTTTTATGCTAATAAAACAATCGGAGTTGTTCGCGGGTCTGGAGTTGAGAATTGCTATTTATCCGATAGCCGGTTTTTCCCGATGAAGACTCGTTGGACAGCCACTGTTATTAAAGATGATGATGGGAAATGGCGAATACTTACGTTGCATATAGGGATAAACTTCTTAGATAATCCAGTGTTAAGTGTCGCTAAAGAAAGTGCAAATTATTTTGGGATCATCGGTGGAGTTATAGGACTTTTGATCGGGTTGTTGATCGGATTTTTTCTATGGCGCAAACGCAAACCTTTGAGTATATAGGCTCGTGTGTTAATGCATCAATATTCTACCTGTTTTAGAGATATTCACTCATTATCGGAAGATGAAATAAGTGCTATTGCAACGTTGTATCTTTGTTATTACGATGGTTCAGATCAATCAATAGTAGTGTCTGATTTGAAAAAAAAGACACAAATTTTGTTGTTGTTTCATGAGGATGTAATGGTCGGATTTACGACATTTGAACTCTATGATCGTATATGGGACGATCGACTGATTAGTGTTATATATTCAGGGGATACGATTGTTCATCATGAACACTGGGGGCAGCAGACCCTGGCTTTTGCATGGATACGTTTTATCGGTGAATTAAAACGGGCGGTGCCACTGAAACCGATCTATTGGTTTCTAATCGTTAAGGGGCATCGAACATATAAGTACTTACCGGCATTTACTAAATCGTTTTATCCTCACTGGTCCATCGACCGTAGTGATTTAAAACCGCTTTTGGATTTTCTTGCAGAAGACAAATTTGGTGAATTTTACGATAGAAACAGCGGTATTATTGCCTATGAGCGCTCTCGCGGACATCTAAAAAGTGATTTTGTTTTACCATTGAAAAATGAGACGATGAAGCCTTCGGTGCAGTTCTTTTTGGAACGTAATCCGAAGTACGGGGAAGGGGATGAACTCGCCTGTATTTGTGACTTTGATGATACAAATCTTAGACCTTTTACCAAGCGGATGCTTCAGTCATACAGTACGGAGAAAACCGCTTGAACCAAGCAGCAGGTATGGATTCATTGCGAAAGAGTCAAGATGAATGGCTTATGGAATGTCTAAAATGTAATGCTATGAGCCGTTATGGGCGAGATTATCGATTTGAAGAAATAAGTAGCATTAAAATGTATCAAGAGTATGTACCGATGGTTGATTATGAAACTATTGAACCATCGATAAAGCGGATTGCGGCAGGGGAAGCAGATGTATTGTTTCAAGGAGTTCCAGCTGCCTTTGAAGTGACCGGAGGCAGTACAAGTGGGGGAAAACTAATCCCCTACAGTGAGAAAAGCTTTAAAGATTTTCAGAGTGCGATTTTACCGTGGTTATACGATATTTCGCAGCGATACGGCATTAGCGGAAAAGCTACTTATTGGTCTATCAGTCCTGCCTTGCGGCGTGCTACTACTACCGATGGTGGGATTAAAATCGGTGTATCGGATGCAGAATACTTGGGAGATATTGCCAGCGAAACTTTTAATGATTCGCCAGTTGTTCCATCATGGGTAGGAGAACTGTATGACGTCGATAAATGGCAATTGGCCACATTGTATTGGTTGGTACAGTGCAGGGAACTTGAGCTAATTTCCGTTTGGAGCCCAACATATTTATTGATGCTTATGGAAGTTCTCGAAGAACGTTCTGATGAGCTTTTAGACCTTTTTACAAAAGGGGGTATGATCGATGAGCATGTATTATATTCTGATGGGAATGCTTGCGAGCGATTGCGGAATTATTTGATGAATAAAGAGAGTGCGACGCTTTGGCCGCAGATTAAACTAATCAGTTGCTGGCAAGACGGCTCATCGAGACCGTTTTTTGAACGCTTGAAGCATCGATTTCCTCATGCCTCCTTTCAGCCGAAAGGTTTGATCTCTACAGAGGGTGTCGTCACGATGCCAAATGCGGATGGATTACCATTGCTTTCACCGGCTTCTGGGTTTTATGAGTTTATAGATGTTAATGGAGATAATTATTTAGCACATGAGCTTGCAACCGATAAAATCTACGAAATTATTCTAACCACTTCCGGTGGACTCTATCGTTACCGGACGGGGGATATGCTCCAGTGTGAAGGATATGAAAACGCTCTGCCTATATTGCGTTTTGTGGGAAGAAAAGGGATTGTTTCTGATATGGTTGGTGAAAAGTTGAACGAGGGTTTTGTTCGAAATGCATTACAAAGCGTTGGTGGCTTTTCAATGCTAATACCAGATAAGAGGATCGATCCTCATTATATTCTTCTGAGTGATTTAGCAAATACCCCTGATAAAACAATAGAGGTGGAAACAAAACTGATGGAGAATCCACAGTATGCGTATGCGCGAAAAATAGGTCAATTGGGATCATTAGAGCCTCTTATCATAAAAGATGCAATGCTCTTGTATATCGAGTATAAAACCAATACCGGTAGCCGAGTCGGGGATATAAAAATACCCTCATTAAACAGCGATGATGAGTGGCTTCGGATTATTAGAGGGAATATAAAATGAAAATAGTACTGATCTCTCCCAAAGGACCACTCTATCGACATAGAGGGGGTATTTTTAAAAAATCTCTACGCTATCAGCCCTTAACGTTGACGACGTTGGCCGCATTGGTACCTGAAGAGCTTAATGCCAAGATTCAACTGATTGATGAGAGTATTCAGGTTATTCCCGAAAATCTTGAAGCTGACATCGTCGGAATGACGGTGATTACCGGTACGGCAAAACGGAGTTATGAACTGGCCGCACAATTCAGACAACAAGGGATATTCGTGGTATTGGGTGGTCCACATGTCACCTTGGTTCCCGAAGAAGCGGCTGAACATGCCGATGCTATTTGCGTCGGTTATGCCGAACAGAGCTGGCCGCAATTGTTACGAGATTTTAAAGAGAAACAACCAAAACATAGATATGATCAAGACAGTACGTTTACCCTGGATGGCTCTCCGTTTCCTAAGCGTGAACTTTTTAATAAACACTCATTTTTAACCCAAGCTGTTTTTGAAGCAACACGTTCTTGCGCCCATCATTGTGATTTTTGTGTAGCACCTAGTGCATGGGGAAGCAAACAGTATCAGCACCCTGTAGACTGGGTAATCGAAGATATTAAACAGCTGGGGCAAAAGAAGATTATTTTTGTGGATTTGAATCTAATTTCCGATAAGGCGTACGCAACAGAGCTTTTTACACAGTTGATACCGTTGAATATACAATGGTTCGGATTATCTACGGTGCTGATTGCGCATGATGATCATCTATTGGAACTGATGGCACGAAGCGGATGCAAAGGGTTGCTTTTGGGTCTTGAGACGGTTTCAGAAACGAGCTTAAAAGAGACGCATAAGCAATTTAACGCATCGGTCAATTATTATGATCTCATCAAAAAACTGCATGGGCTGGGTATCTCTATACAGGGGTGTTTTGTTTTTGGTCTTGATAATGATTCGATCGATGTTTTTGATGAAACAGTTGAGTTTGTCCTCGAAACCGGTATCGATTTGCCTCGTTATGCTGTGCTTACCCCTTTTCCGGGGACTCCGTTGTATCAAAGACTCAATGATGAAGGGCGAATTTTGACTCGTGATTGGGAATTATATGACGGTCAGCATGTCGTATTCGAACCAAAGCAAATGAGCGTGGAAGAACTTCTTCTTGGGCATGAACGGGCATGGAAAAAAACATATACGTATTCAAATATCGCTAAACGTTTATGGCAAGCGAAGAACTTTCAACCCCTCGCCATTACCTCAAATCTTGGGTATCGATTTTATGCCAACAATCTTGATAAGTTCTATAACTGCGATTGGCATATTCAATCTATGATGCCCAACCCGCTAGCCGGATTTGGGACTGAGATTAAAACGATGAAGCGTTGAGAGCTATGCATATTACGATCATTCATCCGGCAATAGGGCATATTAAAAATGAACGATATATTCGTTCTTGGCAGATGGAACCTCTACCTGCAGCTGCTATTGCCGGATTAACTCCTGATGATGTCGAGATTAGTTTTTATGATGATCGTATGGATAAAATTCCTTTTGATAACTCTACTGACGCTGTGGCTATTTCCGTTGAAACCTACACAGCCAAGCGGGCTTATCAAATAGCAAGTGAATATCGTAAACGAAATATACCGGTCATAATGGGAGGATTTCATGCAACGCTGCTTCCTGATGAAGTAGAACAGTACGCCGATACAGTCCTTATCGGAGAAGCGGAAACGATTTGGAAAGAGGTTATTTCGGATCTGAAAAATGGAAGATTGAAACAACGCTACAAAAGCGATGAACGCCCCTCGTTAGCGGATATACGACTAGACCGTTCTATATTTAAAGGGAAACGTTATCTCCCAATAGGCTTAGTGGAGACGGGGAGAGGTTGCCGGTTTTCATGTGAATTTTGTGCTATTCAATCTTATTTTGAGAGCACCCACCGCACACGACCGATTGAGGATATCATCACAGAGATAGAATCGCTTAAAAAAGAGAAAAATATTTTCTTCTTCGTGGATGATAATTTTATCGGCAATATCAAAGAGGCAAAAGAACTTTTACGCGCACTGGTACCGCTTAAAATCCGATGGATTACCCAGATGAGTATCGATGGAGCATTTGATGATGAACTTTTGTCACTACTGAATGAAAGTGGTTGTAAAGGGGTTCTGATTGGATTTGAAAGTCTGGATGAAAAAAACCTCAAATTGATGAACAAAAGCTTCAACACGATGCATGGGGGGTATTCTAAAGCCCTTGAAAATCTTCGTCGGCATAACATCCGCATTTACGCCACATTTGTCTTTGGCTATGACCACGATACGATGGATTCATTTGATGAGGCGGTAGATTTTGCACAAGAGCATCAGTTTTATATAGCGGCCTTTAATCATTTGACACCCTTTCCCAGTACTCCACTCTATACTCAGCTTGAAATACAGGGGCGATTGAGGTTTAAACAATGGTGGCTTGATGATAATTACCGCTATAACGATTTACCGTTCTTTCCTCGCAATATGCTGCCTGAAGAAGTGACCCGCCAATGTGTCGATGCACGTCGTAAATTTTACAGTTTTTCGAGTATTTTCAAGCGGGTTTTCGGTAAAGCAAATCGAAGCGATGGATTCATGCTACGCAACTATTTACCGATTAACTTTATGCATCGCAAGGATGTCAGCAACCGAAATGGTTATCCACTAGGGGATGAAAACTGGAAGGGTGAATTGCTGAGGGTAGAGCGATAATGGCAGAGTACTGCAACAAGAATACACTTTATCGTCTCGCTGCGCCTAAAGACGATGCGACTCTAAAACGTCTCCTGCATGAGAACCCTATGAAATCGTGGGTCAATATTTCCACGGAGCGTGAACCGTCTTATTTTGATGGTGCATCATTGATGGGGGAAACGTATGCTCTTATCGCCCATGATGCCATTGTTGAAGAGAATATTATCGGTATGTATTCGTGTTCATATCTGCCGGTTCATATTGACGGCAAAGCTGAAAGGATCGGATATCTTGGAGGATTACGTGTTGCCTCTGAATTTAGGCATAAAATCCACTATATCAAGCATGGATATGAAGCCATAAAGAAAATCGTCCCTTTACGTGCGACGGTGCCATTTTATTTTACAAGCATTGCCAGTGAAAACACTACAGCGCGTAGATTACTCGAAGCAAATATGAGCGGGATGCCCTGTTATTCGCCTGTAGGTGAGATGACAACAATGATTTTTTCGGTTCATCAAGGAAAAAATAGAGGAAAACTGGTTCAGGCCAGCTCAGAAGATATTTCAGATATTGTCTCTTATTACAATAAGAGAGCCTCATCCTACCAGTTATCCCCGTATTTGAGTGAGGAATGGCTGCAAAATACTGCCGGACTTCCAGGATTGGGTATCCGTGATTTTTGGCTATTGAGAGATAAAAAGGGAGTGCTACGTTGCTGTTTCGCTCTTTGGGATCAACGGGCGTTTAAACAGAGTGTTGTAAAAGGATATAAAGCACCGCTGAAGCATTTACGAATACTTTACAATGGGTATGCTCGAATGACGAAACGGGTGGAATTGCCTCAGGTTGGAAAAGCATTGGAACATCTTTATATTGCTTTTTTCGCTTGCGATACCGATGACACGGTTTTGGCCATCAACGTGCTCAAAGAAGCTGCTTATATAGCCCGTGCAAAAGGGGCGACAAGTTGTGTGATGGGGATATCCTCACACCATGTACTATTACCGATTCTAAAGCACACTCTTAAGCCTGAAATCTACCGAACGCAGATCGAGGTAGTAACGCTCAATGGAGATGATCAATACACGAATACCTCTGAGCAAATAATACAACCTGAAGTGGCACTTTTATGAAACTAAAACGCATAACGCTTATACGTCCAAACATGGGCGATTATCGCTCAAACGATGCATTGCCACCACTCTCTATCGCGATCTTGGCTGCACGTACCCCTAGCGATATTGAAATTCGCTTTTTTGACGATCGTATTGAAAGTATTCCTGAAGACGACACTCCTGATTTAGTGGCACTAAGTGTCGAAACGTTTACCGCACGCAGGGCATACGAAATAGCCAAAGGGTATCGAAGCAGGGGAGTGCCTGTCATAATGGGAGGATACCATCCGACACTAATGAGTGACGAGGTCCTTGAACATGCGGATGCCATTGTAATAGGTGATGCAGAAGAGTGCTGGGAAAAGTTACTGAATGATTTTAAAGAGGGAAATCTTCAACAGCGCTATAGTGGAGGCAATGGACACTCTTTGGATGATTATCGAATCAATCGCACTATCTTCAAGGGTAAAAAATATATTCCTGTAGAGTTGGTGCAATACAGTCGTGGATGCAGGTTTACCTGCGAATTTTGTTCGATTGATGCTTTTTATAAAAACAGCGTGCGGGTTCGACCGGTTCAAAACATTGTAGAAGAAATTGCCACTTTGGATAGAAAAAAGCTCCTTTTCTTTGTGGATGATAATCTTTTCAGCTCGAAAAAAGAGCTTTACGCACTCCTTGATGCCATCACACCCCTTAATCTCAGATGGTCATGTCAAATCAGTATCGATGCGGCACGGGATGATGCACTGCTGGACCGTTTGGCGGAATCGGGATGTATTTTTGTTCTCATCGGCTTTGAATCGCTCAGTGAGGAGAATCTAAAGCAGATGGGGAAAAGTTGGAACAAGGTGAGTGGTGATTACCTTGAAATTGTCAAAAAATTTCATAGAAGGGGGATGGCCGTTTATGGTACTTTTGTATTCGGTTATGATCAAGACACTCCCGAGCTCATCGAAAAAAGTTTGGCGTTTGCACTCGAAGCAAAACTGGAAATCGCCAATTTCAATCCGTTGACCCCGACTCCCGGATCAGCACTTTATGATCGGCTCAAGAGTGAAGGGCGGCTCATCCATGAACTGTGGTGGCAAGATTCATCGTATCGTTACGGTGACGCTATTTTTTCACCCAAAGCGATGAGCCATGATGAGTTTTCCGAAAAATGTTTCGAGGCTAAAAAACAGTTTTATTCATGGAATTCCATAGCATATCGGCTTTTACTCAGCGATACAAAATTTAACCTCTTCAGATTTGCTATGGTCGCATTAGCTAACATTGTATCGCGTAAAGAGGTGCTAAAAAAACATCATCGGCATCTGGGAAAATAGCATGAAAATAACCTTGATAAAACCAACCATCGGACGCCTTGAACATAGTCTTTATGTCGATGAGGGACGTATGGAGCCATTGATGCTCGGTGTACTTGCCGGACTCACTCCTGATGAACATGAGGTGGTTTTGCATGATGACCGCATGGAATCAATCCCCTATGATGAACCGACTGATTTGGTTGCTATCACCGTCGAGACCTATACAGCACGGCGCGCCTATGAGATCGCCTCAGAGTATCGCGAACGCGGTGTTCCTGTCATTATGGGGGGGATGCATGTTTCTTTGGTTCCCGAAGAGGTAGGGCAGTATGCCGACAGTATTTTTATTGGTGATGCAGAAACCTTATGGGCTCATGTTCTTGATGATGTTAAACACAATAAACTACAAAAGGTATATAAAGCTCCTCCCGGCATCGGTCAAATCGGAGGAGTGAAACCCAGACGGGATCTGTACAAAGGCAAAGGTTATCTCCCCATGTCGTTGATGCAATTCTCACGCGGTTGTCGTTATGAATGCAATTTTTGCGCAGTCAGCCGTTATTTTGATAAAAAACATTATATACGTTGTATCGATGAAGTATTAGAAGAGATTGCAGAGCAAGACCGAAAATTTATTTTCTTTGTAGATGACAATATTGCTTCCCATAAACACGCGCTCAAAGAGCTTTGCCAAGAGCTTATACCGATGAAGATAAACTGGATCAGTCAGGCAAGCTTGGATATTACTCAAGACAGGGAGATTATGAAATTGATGGCCGATAGCGGATGTATCGGTAATGTTATGGGTTTTGAATCGATTACGCCGGAGAGTTTAAAAGATGCAAAGAAAGTTTCGAATATTCGCGGATTTTCAAATTACGAACGTGAAATAGAAATACTGCGCGATCATGCCATGCAGACTTGGGCCGCATTTACTCTCGGATATGATAATGACACCTATGATTCAGTACTGGCGACGATGGAATTTGCCCGAAAAAACAAGTTTACATTTGCGGCATTTAATATTTTAATGCCGTATCCCAATACCCCTTTATACGAGCAGCTTGAACGCGAAAATCGACTCTTGTATGATGGAAAATGGTGGCTTCATCCCGAATATCGGTTTAATCAGGCAGCCTATATCCCTACTCGAATGACGTCTGATGAATTGACAAGGGCTTGTCATGAGGCACGAGAACAATTTAACAGCATCCCCTCATTACTGTACCGATTTTCCGATGTAAAAACCAATCTAAAATCTTTGTGGCGCGCTACAAATTTTCTCCGTTACGCACTCCTATTCCGAAAAGAGGTTTATAAAAAACATCATATGAAATTCGGACTTAAATGATGAATAAAAAATTCTTTACTTACTATCAATACATCGGACCAATTGTATTAACACCGCTCTCTTTTTGGCTCTGGTGGCATACCTATGATGGCAATATCACTCTGACGTTAATCGCATGGTTGATACCGGTGCTTTTTGCGTATATCGTTCCGGGAATCGGTACTAACGTACTTAACGTGTGGGAGTTTAACACCAAATATCGGTTGGGAAGGTTTAGACCCCATCATGGATTTGTGTTTGGAAGTGCAACATCTTCTTTGGCTTGGTTATGTCATACCCATATGGCAGTAAACATGGTTGACGTATTACAGACAGCATTTATTTTGGCTTCTGTATTGGGATTTTGGAACGTGATTTATGATATCAAGGCTATTAAAGCCGGTATCTTGGTTGTTTATAATCAACCTTGGGCAGATGGTAAAGATGCCGAAGCCATCACTATGGACTATGCGCCTATATTTTTTGCAGGATTTGGTTTAGTCTATGGGTTTGGGCTTGGGGTTGCAGAATTACTTTATGTGAAGGGATTTATGAATACGACTTTTTCAATACTATATATCATCTTTTTACTCGGGATATCTATAGCTATTCCTGTCATTCTTTACCGAAAACATTCATTACGTAAACATGGACATTATGGATGTAAGCCTATTAAAAAATAAAATAGATTTGCATAGCGTTTTATAAAGTGTTATGATGACGGCATAGAGAGTAGATATATTTTATATTCGTATCTCTCTATGAAATACAGATATAACATGATAAAACACCGTTAAATAGGGACTTTAATGACAATTAGGATTTATTACGAGGACACTGATGTCGGCGGTGTCGTCTACCACTCAAATTATCTAAATTTTTGCGAACGGGCGCGAAGTCAACTCTTTTTTGATGCGGGGCGTTCTCCGATTTTAGAGGGGGGACATTTCGTTGCCAAGCACATCGATGCCGATTATCTCAAAAGTGCCAAATTCGGGGATATTTTAGAGGTAGAAACGACATTAATCGAGATGAAGAATGCTTCATTCACATTTCTACAGGAAGTATTTAGAGGTGAAGAGAAGCTTTTTTCGATGAAAATTGTATTGGTTTATATTGATTTTACGGGGAAAATGATGAAAATTCCCTCGTCTGAGAAGGAATTTCTTGCCGCATTATAATAGCGGTTTGAGTTTCGGAGCCGATTTAGAAATGGCATCTGCAATTTCCTGATTTCCCTGCATCATGGCGATGTCCAAAGGGGTCATACCGTCTTTGCTCACGCTTTGACCGGAAGCACCGTTTTCAAGCAAGTAGAGTGCAATCGGAGTATAACCTTTCCAAGCGGCAAGATGCAAAGCGGTAGCACCGCCGGAATCTTGTGCATTGACATCCGCACCTTTAGAAATGAGATGTTTGACCGCATCAGCATTACCCACCCAGCACGCATACATCAATATAGTTTTATTATTATCTTCACGTGCACTATTCGCATCTTGGAGGGTTTTAACACGCTCATGAAATGCCACATTATCGTTTCGGTCGAGCAACCCGACCAAATCGAGTATATTAGCCCCCTCAAGGGAGAGAGTAAAAAGCAATAGAGTAATGAAAATACGATATTTCATCATTATTTCTTGAATTGCTCGATAAACTCTTCAATATCATCAAACAGTGCTTGAAGATCTTCTTCATGCTCAACCTCGTCGGCTAAAATCTGAGAGACGAGATCATAGGTGATAATATCTTTTTCACGGGTTATATCAAGGATATTTGAATAGACACCGATAGCGCACTGTTCCCCTTTTATCGCCTGTTCCAATACTTTGCGGACATCCGGCTCAGTCGGAGCCTCGTATCCGCAATTACTATTTGTCAGCCACTCGGCAGGGTGGAGGGCAGGAATTCCACCGAGCTGGATAATCCGATCCGCTACCATCGTCGCATGACGAAGCTCATCCGCAGCGTGTTGAGTGAGTTCAACGATAGCGGCATCTTTCATCAGACCTTTGACCACTTTTGCTTCAATAAAATATTGATAATAGGCAAGCCACTCATCACAATAGGCTTTGTTTAGCAATTCATAAACAGTCTGTGCTTCGATCCCTTTTAGGAGCGAAATCCCTCTTTTACCCATTTAAAACTCCTCATCTCTAGATACCTTAACTCTATCACTGATTCTCTTAAAGGAAAATAATTATCCGCAGTAAATAGCGAGTTCATTAGGGAGTAAAAGGGTTAACCCCTCATTTTTTGAAACGGAAATAACACCCTCGGATTTCAATTTTTTGATCATACGAGAGAGGGTCTCGGGGGTAATACCTATTAAGTGTGCAATTTCAATCCCTTTGAGACGTTTAAACGCTTGTGAATCTTCACGAATAAGGCGTGCAACTTTGGCCATAGCGTTGGGGGCACTGTGGCGTTGAAGCGAACGCTCCAATGCCGATATTTTTTGAGTTAACGAAGAGATGAGGGCAATGCTCAAAGAGGGATCGTTTTGTAAAAGATTCAAAAAAGGATCACGCGCAATTTTTAAAATCATTGCGGGTTGTAAAACTTCACACGATGCGGGATAGGGGACTTGTTTGAGAGTTGCGACTTCGGCAATCAAGGATGGGGCTTGAAAACGATGAATCAGCATCGTCTCGCTAGAAGCGGTTGATTTGTAAATAGAGACTTCACCCTCTATGAGAAAATGAAAATAGTCGCTCTTCTCCCCTTCATAAAATACAATCTCGCTTTCATTGTAGCGGCGAAGGATGCCGATATCCTCTATTTGTTTACGCTGATGAGGGGATAAGTGGCTAAATATCCCGACTCTATCGAGAGAGATCGCGTTAGCGTGAGGTGAGGGGTTCAAAACCATACTCTTTTGCACGGACTAATTCGACAGGATAGATCACCTGATTATTGATCAGACGCATCGTATAATCTCTAGGAGAATTATCCAATATTGAGACAAGATAATCGATCCCCACACTCGTCGTATATTGAATCCAATCAAACGTAATATCATTGTTCATCAGCGCATTCGATTCGTATATTCTAGCGGGAAATTCAACGAGGGAATTGGCAAGGATGATATTTTTACGATCGGCATATTGGGTCAGCGTCAGAAGGGCTGGGTCGATATTGATTTGGGTTGAGAGGATATTGCGCTCTTGTACACCCGTAAAGGTCATATGCGCAGTCAAAACAGCACTTTTAACCACCGGAATGTGGAGGATAACGCTCGATTTGTTAAATTTAGAGGGTTTGGCAAGATGGGAAATAATAGTATCCCCTTTGGTATCAACCGCATACGAAGCTACTTTTTTCTTTTCACTTTTATGGGCTAAAAAAACCTCTTCGGTTGTTACTTTTAACTGCGTCCCTACCGTGGAGCTGTCATAAAAAATAGCGATCGAATCAGACATATACGGCAGCAGTGCCTCAATCTGAGCCACATAATCGATCCCGCCGAAGGTAAAATTCTCTCCTGCCGATGGTAGATCGCGTTTATGCACAGTGGGAATGAAGATAGGCAATCGGGTATCCAAAGCAATCAAATTTTTAGCTCCGATGATGGTAAGCGGGGCGAGTATGGCATCGATATCATCGTGACGCACCTTTTCCAATCCCTCATTGAGCGAAGCGGATGACTCATCCATCATATCATACCGTTTGATTACGAAATTGCTATTTTTCAAGCTCAAAAGGGTCGCCATTGAAACGTTATACAGGGTTTGTGAATATTTACCGATCACTTTAGGGGAAGAGAGAATAGCAATTTTTATTGGTTCATCTGACTCAATCAGTGTTTGCGGCGAATCTACGACATCCGAATACTTTTGTATGATGAGTGTCCTAGCCTCTGCAACGAAGAACAGCAAAAAGAGAATAAAAACGACTCGGATACCCTTCATGACAGCTGTGCCTTAATGGTTTGCAGATCACGCATAGCCTCTTTTTTGAGTGAAGGGTTTCGAACCAAATACAAGGGGTGATACATAGGTACCAGCAAAGAGTCTCCGAACGTGATAATTTCTCCGCGCACACGCTCAAAATCGCCGTTGTCCCCACTCAGAAGATGATACGCATCAGGCCCCAATGTCACTATGATACGAGGTCGTATCAACTCGATTTGTTTGGATAAAAACGGTGCACAACTGCTACACTCGCTGGGAGAAGGATTTTGAAAACCAAAAGGTTTGCATTTGACTGCATGGGTAAAATAAATATTTTCTACATTTTTGTGAAGCACTTTCTCGATCATATCACGCAGCATCACACCCGATCTTCCGACATAATATTCGCCTTCTTCATCCTCAGCGGCTGAAACGTATCCATCAATGAACATCAACTCTGCACGTGCATCACCGTAGCCCACCATGCTTTGAGAGCGGGATTTGCTAAGATCACACAAATAACATTGAGATATACTTTCCCCCAATACACCGAGAGTATCGGGCAATGAGTATAAAGAGGTTTGGATATTGGGGGTAATCGGATCGACATAGGTATAACCCAGCGATTTTAAGCGGTAAAGATTTTCTAGCAGTGCGAGATTTTGAAAAGAGTCCACGGATTTCACTTCTTTGAATTTAAGAGAGTATAAATAAGAAGGGGTTAAAAGGAGATAAAGAAAAAGTATGAGGGGTTTTTCTAACGATAGAGTATATCTTCCGTCTCGATTCGGACATAAGGATTTTTTCGTGTTTCGGTCATAATTTGCTTTAATCGGTTTAAAACATTTTGATATGTTTTAGAGGGATCAAACGTATCCAATGCTACACAGCTGGTACTATTTTTGAAATGAATATCGAGATTATGAACGAGATTTTGAGAGGCTTTGAACGCATTGTCCTGCTCCGTGAATGAAAAGATAATAAAATAGTGATTTTCATCCAACTGCATTAACTGATCAGAAATTCGGACATAAGATGAGAGTTCTACAACACTCAAGGGCTTCTCATGGTAGAGAAGAGCAAAGGTTGCATTCACTTGAAATCGTTCATACGTGTAATACGTTTTTTTAACAAGCACATTGATGCGGTTTAAAATGTCATAGCCCATTTTTGCATTCTATCTTTAAAAATAATTTTACAATGATACCTTAAAAGAGTTGTTATTCTTATGTTACGGAGAGAAAATAGGTGAAGAGTTAAAGCCCAAAAAGGACTTTAATTATTTATTTACGAAACGGTTACGAACAGTGTCCGCCGCCGCAGCATTGTGAAGCTTCTTCTACTTCAACTTCGACTGGAGTTGATTCCCACACACCGTGTTTGGTGCAGTAGCCGTGAGCAACAAGGGTCAATTTTTTACCCATTGGAACGATGTTAAAAGTCACTTCCGCATGATTTTTTTCATTTCCGAGTGTACCGGGGACGAAATCAGCACGAGCAAGCAACGTCTCACCGTTGTAAAGTGCGATGTTCGCGATGAAATGATCGAAATCATCCGGATGAGAATATTCATTCCCCATTTTTACGGTAACAGCGAATTTCTCCCCTTTTTTAGCACTTGACGCACAGTGGATAAACGGAGAATGACGATCAATATAATCTTTTTTAGCTTCGCGATCTACAGTACTGATATCGACGTAACGATTGATGGTTGGCATGTTGGTTCCTTATGAAATTTAAGATGAATGGAGACATTGTACACATCAAAACTTTTAACTAGACCTAAATCGGATACTTTATCTCTTAATTAATTTTTTCCAAAGCAACCATCATCCAACAGCATTTTTTAACCATCTAAGCGGTAAAATCAGCCTTTAAATAATGATTGATGGATACGTGATTATGTTAAAACCTCTTTTGATTGAAATCGGTGTAGAAGAACTCCCTGCTGTCCCTTTGCTCAAAGAACTCTCTGAGATTGAAAAAAAATGGGTAGCGGTATTAGAAAAAAATGCCCTACTGGGTGAATTTGAATTTTATTACACGCCGCGCCGTTTGGTACTGTGGCACAGAGAATTTAAAACCTCTCAAGACGACCGCGAGGAAGAGTTCTTCGGAGCACCTGTGGAGATTGCGATCAAGGACGGAGTTCCTACCCCTGCGGCTTTGGGTTTTGCCAAAAAATGCGGTGTAGCGTTTGAGGAAATTATGCGCTCCGAAAAGGGTGGTAAAGAGGTTCTTTATTTCAGTAAAAATATTCCGGGTCGTTCAAGCACAGAGATATTGGGTGAAATGATTGATCAATGGATCAAAAGCCTTAACTTCGGTAAATCGATGCGCTGGGGATCAAGTCATGAGAGCTTTATCCGTCCGATCCGCTGGGTAAATGTCACACTTGGTGAAGCGTTGGTCGATATGGAACTCTTCGGTGTCCGCTCTTCTTCTGAGACGTATGTCCACCGTATCAGCCATTTCGAAGCGAAAAAAGTAAATTCTATCCATCACTATTTCGATTTACTGAAAGAGGGTTCGGTTGATCTGTACCCGCAGAGCCGCCGCGAATCCATCTTGGCAAATTTCGCTGCACTCGAACGTGAGAACGGCATCAAAATCGAAATTGACGAGGATTTGCTCGACGAAGTCGTCGCCATCACGGAACACCCGACACCGCTTTTGGGAAGTTTTGACGAGAGTTTCCTCGAACTCCCGCCTGAGGTTATCATCACCTCAATGAAAGAGCATCAACGCTATTTCCCTGTCTTCAAAGAGGGGAAACTGATCAATGCTTTTGTCGTGGTTTCCAATGCCCTTACCGATGATTTCAGCCATGTTATCGAGGGAAATCAGCGTGTTCTCCGTCCGCGTCTCTCCGATGCACTTTTCTTTTACCGTAACGATCTCAAAAAAGGTTTGAGTACGGCAGGGTTAGAAAAAGTTGTCTTTATGAACGGTTTGGGGACATTGGCCGAGAAAATCAAACGTGAAAAAGTGGTTGCTTCGACCATCGCAAATCTCATATATGATAATATTAATCCATCTGATTTGGATCGTGCAATGGAGTTGGCAAAAGCCGACTTAATGTCTGAAATGGTGTATGAATTTACCGAGCTTCAGGGACTTATGGGATACTACTACGCCCTAGCTCTCGGAGAATCCGCCGAAGTAGCCACAGCAATTAAAGAGCAGTATCTCCCTAGCGGTGAAGAGAGTGCATTGCCGAGTACGATGCTCAGCGCCATCGTTGCTATGTCGATGAAAATCGATACCCTCATCGGTATGTTCAGTATCGGTGAGATCCCTACGGGTTCACGCGATCCGTTCGCCCTTCGCCGTGCCGTAAACGGGATTATCAAAATCGCCGTAGCACACCAAATCCCCCTTAACTTCTCAACCTTGATCGATCAACTCTCAAATCTCTATCCGCAAGGAAAAGAGTACAAAAAGAACATTGAGACCTTTATCATCGAACGTCTCGCTGGTGCCTATGTCGGTGTTAATCCATCGATCATCCAATCGATCGTTGCCAAAGATGCTCACGTAGAGCTTGACGTCCTCGAAATCGACCGTAAAATTCTTGCCGTCTCATCTATCGCATCCTCCGAGTCGTTTATCGAAGCGTTCTCCACCTTTAAACGGGTCAGCAACATCCTCAAAGACGAAGCAATGGACAAAAGCTTCTGCGTCAACGAATCCCTCTTTGAAAACGACTCTGAGCGCCATCTACACTCTGCCGCAACCTCTGCGATCTCTGCAAACTACGAAACCCTCGAAGAGCGTTTGGATGCGTTGTTCGCCCTCAAAGCACCATTGGACAACTTCTTCGACAATGTTATGGTTAATGCCGAAGACTTGAGCGTCCGCGCCAACCGCAAAGCATTGGTCGGAATGATCTACGCCGAGATTTATTCGATTGCCGACATCAAAAATATCACTTTATGATGTCCTCATCATCGGTGCAGGGATAAACGGCTGTTGTAGTGCTTATACTCTCGCGCAATCAGGTTTAAAAGTCGCTCTGATCGATCAGGACGGTATCGCTTCGGGCGGTAGCGGTGCGGCAGGGGCATTTATCTCCCCAAAAATCTCAAAAGTGGGTGAACTCAAAGAGATTATGGGTGAAGCGCATTCCGAAGCTCTCAAATTTTACACAGCCCATTTTCCCAAATTTACCCTTGTAAAACCGCTTCTTCATATTGCCAATAACCCGAAAGAGGGTGAAAAAGTTGAATCCTTCAAGTATGAGACTCATCTAAAACACTCGAATATTCCCCATAAGATACAAACCTTCCTGAGCGATGAAGCGTTAAGCTCATCTTCTATTTATTTTGACATAGGTGCCGTCGTCGATGCACAAGGTGTCTGCACTGCTATGGCAGAGGGGATCGATTTTTATCCGATCAAGGTTGAAAAGCTAATTCACAACGACCATGTGTGGCAGGTCGATGAACTGAGAGCCAAACATCTCGTCCTCTCCATCGGTGCCTATCCGAAACTTCTCCCCATTGACTATGTCGGTTTACGGGGCATTTGGGGGCATCGAATCGATATAGAGACCTCCACACACATTCCATGCATACTCCATCACCATGTCTCGATCTCTCCGACAAACCAAGAGGGGATAGTTGCCATCGGAGCGACCCATGATGTCCATTACTCACCATTTTCCGGTGAGCCGTATGAGATAGAGCAGGGGAGAGCCATACTCCTTGAAAAAGCCTCCAAAACACTGCTACTCAATTCGATTAATGTCGTAAAAGACTATACAGGTTTACGCTCCGGTTCAAATGACTATCTTCCGATGCTGGGAAATTTGGTCGATGCTGCTGCAACATTAGAGAAATATCCCCATATTCGCCATGGACAATGGGTTGATCCAAACGAATATATCTATTATCCGAACCTGACAATGATTAACGGTTCTGGCGGATACGGCTTCGTCCTCGCACCCTATTTAGCTAAAAAGCTCAAAGAATATCTTGTGGATCATATTCCCCTCAATCCTATCCTTTCTCCGTCCCGTTTTTTTCCAAGATGGGCAAAAAAACATTAATTCTTCTTATTATTCACTAGCTATTACCTTATAATTAATTATAATAAAACAACCATAAATATTATATTTTATTACTTTAGTAATTTGTTTTTGATACAAATATTGTATAATGTTGCTTTTTATTTACAAAGGAGAAGAATGTTTGGTAAGGCAAAAATAGAGCTATTAACGAAACAAATAGAACTATTAACACTAGAAAATCAGCAATTAAAAATGACTCTGCAAAAGAGTGAAGAAGAAAACTCTATTTTAAAAGAACGCTCCTTAAGTGAAGAGAAACAAGCAAAAGAGTCCTCACTCAAAGAGGAGCTGATTGATCTATTATTGTCCGGTTGTACCAACAATATCCCGATTATTCAAAAAGATTTTTCCGGCAGTATCGATCAATTGCATCAGATGCAAGATCATTCCAAAAATTCATCCCTCGGTTCACGAGAAAGCATTTCAGCCATTTCTGAAAATCTACAAAAACTTATTATTTCAATCAACGAATCTACCGAAGGGGTTCAACGGCTCACAGGAGGCATTAATGATGTCTCCTCATTGATGATGCTTATTAACGATATTGCCGATCAAACCAATCTGTTGGCACTCAATGCCGCAATCGAAGCGGCACGTGCTGGAGAACACGGACGCGGGTTTGCCGTTGTTGCCGATGAAGTACGCAAACTCGCCGAGCGCACTCAAAAAGCGACCAAAGAGGTTGAAATCACCATTAATACCCTCAAACAAGAGTCCTCTAATATTCAAGAATCTTCTGAAACCATGACTTCCGTTGCCCATGAATCGGAAAGACTCACATCAAATTTCGAAGAGACTCTTAAAACGTTTGCAGAAGATGGGGAGATCATGGCAAGCTCTATCGATCATATGTTGGACAATACGTTTATCGGTTTAGTCAAACTCGATCATCTTCTCTTTAAAACCAATGCCTATATCACTATGCTTCATGAAAATGCTTCTGCCCATTTTTCCGACCATCATGAGTGTCGACTCGGAAAATGGTACGATAGTGGAATCGGTAAAGAGCGTTTTTCTCATACACCAAGTTTTAAAGCGATAGCGCAACCTCATTCCCAAGTCCATCACCATATTATCGATGCGGTAAAATGTCTCAAAACAGGGTTATGCAGTGAGTCAACAAAAATCATAAATGATTTTAAAGCGGCAGAGGCAGCTAGCAAAGAACTATTTACACTTCTCGATCGATTACCTGCAGAGCGGTAAAGTATGAGTAATACACCTGCTATTGAAATGTTTGATCCTATGGAAGCCATCATTAATAACACTGAAGCATTGGTGTATGTCATTGATTTGACTACCTATGAAATAGTGTATGCAAATGATCGGTGTAAAAATACATTCGGTGATGTCGAGGGAAAAGCATGCTATAGAGTGCTACAGCTTGGTCAAAATGGGCCTTGTGATTTTTGTCCGTTGCAACAACAGTCTGTAGATCCACTTTCACTTCCGATTGGAACTTCTTTTGAATGGGAAAATCAAAATACGATCAACAAGCACCATTATCTCTACACGGATCGTATCATTCGTTGGAAAAATGGTCAACTGGCTAAGGTACAAGTGGGAATCGATATTACCAGTCAAAAAAAATTAGAATCTGAGTTAAAAAATCTTACCCATTATGATACCCTGACTACCTTACCGAATCGTCTCCTCTTTACCGTCCATTTAAGCAATATGATTCATCAAGCCAATAGAAGCAAACACTATGCGGCTATTTTATTCATTGATTTGGATCATTTCAAAACGATCAACAATACTAAAGGTCATAGTATGGGTGATCTTGTGTTGGTAGAAGCGGCCAAACGTATTTTTAACATTGTTCGTCAATGCGATACGGTAGCACGTTTTGGGGGCGATGAGTTTGTTGTTTTAATCAATACCTCTAAAGAGGATAAAATTCAAGCAACTGCGGATGCTCAAGTCGTAGCAGAAAAAATTCTTACCGAGTTGGAAAAACCTTTTTATATTGATGATTATGACTTTAGAACATCGGCAAGTATCGGAATAGCAATGTTCATTGATACAGAGCATTCCATTGATGACTTGATGAAATATGCAGACAGTGCTATGCATAATGCAAAAGCAAATGGTCGAAATACATTCCGTTTTTTTGATCCTGTATTGCAAAAAATGATTGAAGAGAGAGCGCATATGATCAATCGTTTGCGTAAAGC
The DNA here is from genome assembly GCF_001830725.1 of Sulfuricurvum sp. RIFOXYD12_FULL_44_77. Lineage (NCBI taxonomy): Bacteria > Pseudomonadati > Campylobacterota > Epsilonproteobacteria > Campylobacterales > Sulfurimonadaceae > Sulfuricurvum > Sulfuricurvum sp. RIFOXYD12_FULL_44_77. The sequence continues at coordinate 810 of NZ_MIBU01000276.1, read as the reverse complement.
CATTGAAAATAATTTTATGGCATTGCATTATCAAAATCAAATTTTAGTCAATCGCCATCAGCATGTCGTCGGGGTCGAAGCACTCCTTCGTTGGAACGATCCTGAGTACGGGATGATTTCACCCGGAGAGTTTATCCCTCTTGCAGAAGAGAGCGGTCTTATTATCCCTCTAGGTGAATGGATTATACGAGAAGCGGCACAGCAATTAAAAATATGGGAAGAGGATCCCATTAAAAAAGATTGGCGCATTTCCGTCAATATCAGTTACAAACAATTTGAGAAAGAGGACTTTGTTTCCGTTATGAGAGCAATCCTTCAAGAGTATAAAGCGGATTCTAAACGGCTTAGACTTGAACTCACCGAAAGTTTATTGATTAAAAATACACAAGATGCCTTGGATAAAATAAATCAACTAAAAGCCCTCGGTCTTACACTTTCTATTGATGATTTTGGAACCGGATATTCGTCCTTGTCTTATCTCAAACAACTACCGATTGATGAACTCAAAATCGATCAATCCTTTATTCGGGATTTAACAAGTAATAGAAATGATGTTATCATCGTTGAAACCATCATCTCTATCGGACAAAAATTTGGATTCGAGGTTATAGCGGAGGGTGTTGAAACAGAAGAGCAGTATGAGCAACTTGTCTCCATGGGGTGTGAGTATTTCCAAGGTTATCTCTTCGGAAGACCGGTAGAGCCTTCGTATTTATAAAATCAATCGTAAACAACAACTCCATAATTGTCATCTATCCGATAAAAACGCGAATCGGCTGTAATAATCAACTCATCGAGGCGTGCGAGATG
>NZ_MIBU01000275.1:0-16806 GCF_001830725.1 Sulfuricurvum sp. RIFOXYD12_FULL_44_77 | reverse complement strand
ATGTTGTAGGTAAAACTGTCATAGTTATCAATCATTAAAATCATTGCTTTTCCTTACCACGCTTTAATTGTATTATACAAGCTATCACGTTCGATCGGCTCAAAACCGCTGTTCTTTATTAGGGCAACGAATTCTTCAAGATTGACACCGTTCGCACTTTTGGCTCCGGCAGCAGAGTTGATCGACTCTTTTTCAATCGTACCGTCCAAATCGTTTGCTCCAAATTCTTGGGCGACAAGGGCGAGATTGACCGTAGAGGTAACCCAATAGGCTTTGAGATTCGGGACATTATCGAGAACGATACGGCTGATCGCCATAGTTTTGAGAATTTCATGTGCTGTTATCGACTCTTTGACGTTCAAAAAGTTATTCTCACTTTGATACACCAGCGGGATAAAGCAGTTAAAGCCCCCTGTTGCATCTTGCAAATCCCGTATTCGGAACATATGATCGATGCGGTGAGCACGCTCTTCGACGTGACCGAACAGCATCGTGACATTGGATTTCATCCCTCTCTCGTGCCATTTGCGGTGAATTTCGAGCCATTGAGCGGAAGTTACTTTTCCTTTACAGATGTAATCGCGAACTTTTTCGTCAAAAATCTCCGCACCGCCTCCCGGCATCGAATCAACCCCATTGGTTATCATGAGATCGATAATCTCATCGTAGCTTTTGCCGTACTCTTCGGCGAGAAAATGAACTTCCGCCGCCGTGAGGGCTTTGATATGGAGGTTGGGATGACGTGCTTTGATCTTGCTAAACACTTCCAAATACCACTCTAACCCCGTTTCAGGGTTGTGAGCAGAAACGATATGCACTTCCGAAATACCGCGAGCAACAATATCATCGGTGATCGCTAAAATCTCCTCATGACTCATCGTATAAGGATTGGGATTTTTACGGCTTGCACTGTACGCACAAAATTTACAAATGTCTTTGCATACATTGGTCGGATTGATATGACGGTTAATATTAAAATAGGTGCGTTTTCCGTGCAACGCTTTACGTCGTTCATCAGCCAGTTCCCCGAGAGTAAAGAGGTCTAAATCGTACAAAGCGACCGCTTCATCAAACGTAAGTCGGATATTCTGTTTTACTTTTTCAATCAAATTCATACTAAAATCTTTAACTGCTTATTTTGACGCGCATTATAGCAAAAGAAATAGACTACCAATCAAATAATACCGTACAGTTTTTATTCGATTTTTTCGCACAATAGAGTGCTTTATCGGCACGACTGATAAGATCCTCCAATGTGTCTCCCTCTTGATGGATCGTAACTCCGGCACTGATGGTGACGTGAACACTCTTCCCCGCATAAAGGAGATTGCTTTTCTCTATTTTTTCGCGAATTTTATCGGCAATCATTTGTGCCTGTGTCACATCACAGCGGTTAAGGACGACGGCAAACTCTTCTCCTCCGTAGCGGTACACTTTATCTGCCGTTCGGATCATCCCTTTGATTGTTTGCGCAATGAAATAAAGTACTTTATCCCCTGCTACATACCCGAATTCGTCATTGAGAAATTTGAAGTTGTCTATATCGATCATCATTAAGACCAAAGAGAGTTTTTTGTTGACACCCGCTTCGATTGAGGGCTCGATATCTTCACTAAATCCTTGGCGGTTTCCAACTTTGGTCAACGGATCGGTTGTAAGTTCCGAACGGGCTACCTGAAGTTCTTGGTTGAGGGTATAAATTTTGGATTGTGCTTTCTCCAGCTCTTCAGACATCGTTTGATTAAGAGCCCCTAACCCTTCGATAAAAGTGACAAACTTTTCCACCGAATCGGAGGGGGCATTATCGATATAGTGGCGTTGCAACTCGGCAACCGATGCGATACCCGAATGGGACTCGATAAAAGAGACGACAGAGTGTTCCACCATATCGAGATATTTGGTCACATCCTCTTTGGAGTCACTGAGGACTTTGTGATCTACGCTTTCTTGATCTTTACGAAGCTCTTCATCGGCGGTTTCTGCAAAAAGCTGATCAAAAAACTTTTTGTACTGCGAAGGATACGCTGGAACCTTCATTGAGCGCAAAAGCCCCATCACATGATCGTGAATATCTAAAATTTTCTGATAAACAGTAGGATTATCCATTTTCTATATTCTCCTCGCTTTGGGAAGATTGTATCATTTTTGTGTCAACAATCTTTTATTTTTGCCTCTTTTTTAACCGTTCTCTTTTCTCCAAAAAAATTATAATGCGCTACAATAAAATAAAAAGTAGCCCTTATGAGTATAACCGAACGAATTGAAGACCTCATCGACCACAATGCCAGTGATTTTGAGATATCCAAACTTTTTAAAACCCATATATCCGATTATAAAAATTCACTTTTGGAACTTTTCGAGCGTAATCAGGGGAAAGATTTCCTCGTCATCCATACCAAAACTCTCGATTCGATTATCTCGCTTATGTACAAAACCGTGCTTCGGCGAATGTTCGGAAACTACCTTCCGATGCGCAGCTCTATCCCGATCGCGTTTATTGCCCTTGGGAGCTACGGACGGGAACAACTCTGTGTCCACAGCGATATTGATCTCATGATCGTATATGAAAAAAACGACGGATACAATACTTCCGCCATTATTGAGAAATTTCTCTATTTAGCGTGGGATGCAGGGCTTAAACTCGGTCATCGCGTCCATGATGTGAATGATTTGCTCAGTGCATCACGCGAAGATATCACCATCAAAACGGCCATGATGGAGTCGCGTCTTATCATCGGTTCCCCTTTTACGTGGAGTGTGACACAAAACCGTCTCACGGCTATCCGCAACGATGATCCGAAATCATTTATACTGGCCAAAATTGAAGAAGCCAATATCCGTCGACTAAAATTCCCTTTTTCGATGCAACCTCATATCAAAGAGGGAGTGGGCGGATTACGTGATTCACAGCTGCTCTATTGGATCGCGAAAACGATTTACGGCGTCAACAGCCTCAAAGAACTCAGCGGCGAACTCTTCAGTGATGATCACTATCGTGAATATCGGATTGCTTTAGAACTGCTCTTCCGCGTCCGCAGTGCCCTGCACCTCCTTAGTGGAAAACAGCAAGATCAACTTGTCCTTGATTATATGCCCCGTATTGCACAGATGTTGGGATTCAGCGATGAGAAGCGACTTGTGAGCCGTCTGTTGGAAGCACAATGGCGCATCAACAACTTCACCCAGATTTATGTGAAAAAAATGGCACGGCTCTATCTGGTTGATCCTACGCAACTCTCAGCCCTCCGCTCAGGAAGGATTCATAAAGGATTTTACCGTGTTGAGGGGACCCTCTACGCTTCCTATAACACACCGACACCTCCGATCGACACGCTGTTGGAACTATTGGCAGGATTGGAAGATCGAGAATGGGTATTTGATTCGAGTGTCCTCTTCCATTTCACCTATGTCTCTATTAAGCATCCATTGAAAGTAAAAACCTACACCTTATTACGCAAGCTCTTTGAACGGCAACATTTCTATGTCATTGTAAAACTTTTTTACGATGCGGGAATCTTGCATCACCTTATCGGAGCATTTAAAAAAGTACTGCATCTGCCGCAGTTTGACGGCTATCACCATTTCCCTGTCGATTTGCACTCTATTAAGTGTATAGAAGCTCTTGAGTCGATTAAAGATCCTTATGTTGAAGCACTTTATCAGCCGCTCTCTCTTTCAGACAAGCTCCTCCTAAAATCGGTCATTCTCCTCCACGATACCGGAAAAGGGCGCAAACAAGATCACTCGGAAGTGGGGGCAAAACTCATCGTCCCTTTCTTGAAAAACTTCAAACTCCCTACGCAGCAGTTAGAGAGAGGCTCACTTCTCGTGCGCCACCATGTATTGATGAGCAATGTCGCCTATCGCGAAAATCTCTATAATGAAAAAACACTCTATCAATTTATGTCCAAAATCAAAACACCGGAAAATCTCACCCTTCTGTATATCCTGACGTATGCAGATATCAACGGAGTAGGAGAGGGAACCTATACGAGTTTCGGTGCCAACTTACTTCATGAACTCTATGAGGCATCTCTTGAAATCGCTTCCCAAAACGATCGGATCACCGATGCCATTAAACGCGTCAATAAAGAAAAACGGCTCAATCACGATCCTGAGTTCTTGCAACTCTCTAAAATTGAGCAAAAAAAGATCCTCTCCATCGAATCGAATCTTTTCTTCTTCAAACACACCCCCGCTGATATCGTCACCCTTTCCAAAGAGGCGTTTAAATGCCAGAGCTTCACCTATCAGCTTGAAATCGAGAGAGGACTGGTTATCCATATTTTTCGTCGCATACCGCTCAATCTCGGGTATTTGCTCGGAAAACTCAGTTATTTGGATGTCGCTTCTATGGATATTTTTACCCTTTTTGACGGCATTAAATACTTTAAAATCGAATTTTTACAGCGTCCGCTAGAGGGGACAATGGAGCAGATTCAGATTATCGTCGAAGAGGCATTCGACATGTCTAAAAAACTCGCCCTTCCCAAACCGATCATCAAAGCAAACGAAATCACCCTTGATTGTGATCACTCTATCCATTACGCCCAGCTCAATCTCAATACAACAAATCAACGGGGATTATTGGCCTATGCAGTCCAATGTTTCGATGAAGCAGAGATTAATATCGCTACCGCAAAAATCCATACCAATAAAAATATGGCCAGAGATCATTTCTTAATCGAAAAACAAAACAGGATGTGCGATAATGCGCGCAAAATAATTGATAAATTGGTAGGAGAATAGCTTATGTGCGGTATTGTAGGGTACATCGGAGTCAAACCGGTTAAAAAAATCTTGATCGATGGACTTCGTGAGCTTGAATACCGTGGATACGATTCCGCCGGCATCGCCGTTTTGCAAGACGGCAATTTCTCCTTGTTCAAAGCGGTGGGAAAACTGATCAACCTCGAAGAGAAAGCCCAAAATTATGAGAGTACCGGTTTCTCCGTCGGTATCGGTCACACCCGCTGGGCAACCCACGGCAAACCAACCGAGCTCAATGCCCATCCCCATCTGGGACAAAACTCGTATGTCGTTCATAACGGTATCATCGAAAACTATCAAGAGCTTAAAACGATGCTTACGGCACATGGGGTACAGTTTTTAAGCCAAACCGATACGGAAGTGATCGTCCATCTTTTCGAATACCAGCTTAAAAGTGCTTCCACACCGTTTGAAGCATTTCAGCAAACCCTCTCACAGCTCCAAGGAGCGTATGCAATACTACTCGTCAACGCCGACGCTGAGGGGACAATATTCTTTGCCAAACACGGCTCTCCGATGATTATCGGGCGTAACCGTGACAACGAAACCCTCTTTGGTTCTTCCGATGCCGCACTCATCGGAAAATGCCATGAAGTGATCTACCTCGAAGACGGCCATTACGGCTATGCATCGGCAGAGGGAATTGCCCTTTTTGATGAGCATAACCATCCGGTAACACTCCGTTTCACCCCCCTCTCTGAGAACAAACTCTCCGCTCAAAAAGAGGGATTCCGATTTTTCATGGAAAAAGAGATTTATGAACAAAGCCGCGTTTTGGCCGATACCCTCCTCGGGCGTTTACGCGATGAGAGCGTCTATTTTGAAGAGCTTGAAAGCAACCTTTTTGAGGGGATTAACGAAATCAAATTTTGCGCATGCGGTACCAGCTACCATGCCGCGCTCGTGGCCAGCTATTTGTTTGAACGCCACGCTAAAATTAAAACCTCGGTTGAAATAGCCAGTGAGTTCCGTTACCGTGAACCGTTTCTCACCCCTGATACCCTCTTCGTCGTCATCAGCCAAAGCGGTGAAACGGCAGATACGTTAGAGAGCCTAAAAATGGCGAAACGCAATAATCTCAAAACTATGGTTATTTGTAACGTTGACAACTCTTCTATGGTTCGGCTCGCTGATGCTTCCATACTTACCCGTGCTGGGATCGAAAAAGGGGTCGCTTCCACCAAAGCGTTTGCAACCCAAGTATGTGTGTTATGGATGCTTAGCCTCTATCTGGGAGATGTGCGTAAAACCCTACCTACCGAAGAGATCAAACGCCAGATTAAACTTTTACGTACTCTGCCAGTGACCGTTAATGTCGAAAATGCTTTACACGAGCAGCTGCGCCGCTTAAGTAAACGCTACCTGCACGGTCACGGCTTCTTTTTCATCGGACGGGATGTCTTTTTCCCGCTTGCACTTGAGGGGGCATTGAAACTCAAAGAGATCACCTATTTACACGCTGAAGGGTATCCTAGCGGAGAGATGAAACACGGCCCTATCGCCCTCGCCGATCCTGAGCTATTTACGATTGCTCTCCTTCCACAGCACAAACTGTACGACAAAACCAAAAGCAATATCGAAGAACTCAGCGCACGGGACTCCACTATCTGTTCCATCAGTCCCCTTGATTTTGATAAAGCGGACGATCATATTCGCACTGCATATAGGGAAGATTATATGCTCGAATTTTTTGAGATGATGGTTGTTTTACAACTCCTCTCTATGGAAATCGCAATTCGATTGGGGAACGATGTCGATATGCCCCGCAACCTCGCAAAAAGTGTTACGGTCGAATAGCCGTTCCACTTTCTTCTACATTTCATCTAACTTTAAAAGTAATTTAGATATTGTCATTACATTAATAATTTCTTCATTTTTATCTCTCGTATATAAGGTATTAAAATATGAACGCTAATCGAAAAATTTTATTCATCGTTGCTTTGATGCTCATCGGACTTGCTGTCGCTACCATTACCAACGTTGCCCTCAACTTCCGCGATTACGGATACAACAATGCCATTGAGAAATCGAAGATGACCGCTGAAATCGTGCGTGACGGATTAACGGCACACATGGTCAACGGTATCATGGATAAACGGGAATTTTTCCTCGGTAATATCGCCAATATCAAAGACGTTCAATCTCTTTGGATTGTCCGCGCTGATAGCGTTATCAAACAATACGGTGAGGGGATGCAAAATGAAAAACCTCGAGATGCCATGGACCGCAGAGTTCTTAAAGAGGGAGTCACCGTACGAGAAATCCGAGAAGATGCCAGTAATGCGGTTTTGCGGGTAACCATTCCCTACACGGCAACAGCATATGGGAACCCCAACTGTCTCACCTGTCATAACGTTAAAGAGGGGGAAGTTTTGGGTGCCATTAGTATGGAGTTCAATATTAATGAAATCCGCCAAACCGGTGCTGTGACGATTGCCAAAATTTTTGCCATCAATGTCGTATTTATCATCATAGCACTATGGGTAACGAATCACTACTTCAAACCCTACATGAAACTGTTTGAAAATCTTCAAAACGGTATCAAAAGAGCACGAACCGGAGATTTTAGTTTCCGATTCACCACAACCCTAAAAGATGCAGGAAGTGAGGTAGCCGATCAAATGAATACCCTCTTCCAGAAAATGGAAGATACCTTCGGTGGGATTAAACATAATCTTAATACCTTTGCATCACGCTCAAATATTTCTAGCAATGATCCCCTTAGTACGGCAGGGGTCATTATTCAAGAGCTCTCCGATGTCTATAAATTTAAAAAGACTATTGAACATGATGCCAATAAAGACGCGGTGTACGATCGATTTATTTATGTATTAAAAGAGAAATTCCATTTTGACCATTTTGCCCTTTATGAAGTGGACAAAACAACCAAAGAGCGAAAGCTGATCCATATCACCGATCATAAAAGTTTTTGTCTCCCAAGTGCAGATAAAGATACCCAAGAGTGTCGTGCTTTCCGTACGGCAAGTGATGTCTATTCAACCGATTTTCCAAATATCTGTGCTAATTGTGCCGAAGATAAAGAGTACTCGTGTATTCCGTTTAACATCAATGATGATTTGGCCTTAATCCTCTCCTATTCTGCCAAAGACATTGAGACGATTGAAGAGATGAATCTCGCCTTACCGAGTATCAAAAACTATTTTGAAGCGGCTAAAGCGGTCATTGAGAGCCGTACATTGATGGATAAACTTCGAGATTCTTCCCTTAGAGATGGAGCAACCGGCCTTTATAACCGCCGCTTTTTAGAGGAGTTTATCGATAAAAGTTCAGAACAGGCTGCTCGTTCTAATATGTCTTACGCCGTACTTATGATTGATATCGATTACTTTAAAATGATCAATGATACCTATGGGCACGATGCCGGAGATGTCGTGATTAAATCATTATCCGAAATTTTAGTCCACGCAATCCGAAAAGCAGACCTTCCGGTTCGTTACGGCGGAGAAGAGTTTTTAGTGCTGCTTCATAATACAACACCTGAGGGAGCATTGTCCGTAGCTGAGAAAATACGGACTGTGTTCAATGAGAAGAAATTTCAATTCGGGAACGATACCGTCCAAAAAACGTTAAGTATCGGAATTGCCCACTTCCCATCTCAGGCTGACTCTATTTGGAAAGTAATTAAATTTGCTGATATTGCCCTCTACGAGGGGAAACATACCGGACGTAACCGTGTCATTGAATTCGAAGAGCGTATGTTTAGCGGTGGAGACCAATTTTAATAACGCCTCTCTTCCTTCTCCTATTCGCCTCCTGTGGAGACGAATAAACTCCCATTCTGAACCAAATCTCTTCTTACTGAGGCATTGACTTTGTATCGTAGACTAAAGAGGCATTTCCCCCTTGGTGTTTCGCTTCTAGCAATGCTCGTTTAGCGTATTCGATCCCCTCAAGCATATCAGGAGTTTGCACAGGGAAAAGAGAGATTCCGATGCTCACTGTTTTTAAGATAGCATAAGTATTGATTCTAATCTTTTTCTTGAATGTATTGCGAATCGTATCCGCAACCTCATTAACCTCATCCGCTTCGTAATCGTATAAAATAACGGCAAACGTATCACCGCCGTAGCGGATAAGGATATCCCCTTGTCGCAGGTTTTCATGGATATTATGTGCCATCGCTTTGATCACTTCGTCACCGATGACGCTTCCATAAGACTGGTTGATTTGATGAAACTGGTCCATGTCGATCATTAAAATACCGTAAGGGATCATTGTTCGCGTTGATTGTGCCACAATGAGCTTCGTCAGCTCTTCGAGATAAGCACGGTTATACAACTGCGTCAGGGGGTCAATCCGAACGGTCTGCTGCAGTTTTTTATTGATAATCTGAAGTTTTGAGGCATTGATGTAGTTACCAAGTTGCTCCAGAGCCAACCGTATCGTACTAACTTCTCGTGCTTCATACGTCACCAAAGAGACAACAATATCGAGATCATCAACGATCGGATAGCTTTGGCATACATAATGGGCATCAGGGTCAATCATTTTCGGACACGCCACTTCACATTGGGTCGAATCGACCATTCCGCTTGTTCTATCAGCGCGACAGCCGCTTATCGCATCACATAAAAGTGTTTTTTCGGTATGGACTATGTGGGTGGTTTTATCAAGAGGATTAAGCTCTAAAATATTGAAATTACTCAAATTCCAACGGGTTCGAAGCAGTGCGATGATCCGTGCGTAAACCTCATCGAGATTTTGATCCTTTTCTATTTCTGTTCTAAAACGCTCCACCTCGTACAGTTGATGAACCCCCATCTGCAGAGTGTACAGAGGATCACTGTTATGTTGATCGAGTCGGATAAGGGAACCCATCTTTTTACCGCTTTCGGTAAGGGTAGAATCGAGTTTTTCCATGACGGCATTGGTCCACATCGCAGCGTTGTAGCCGTCTCTCGTATCTGATGGCTCGATACGATGGCTGTAATCGCCCCCTTCGGCTTTCTCCATAGTTAACGCCACCGCATCAAGGGTCTCTTTATAGGAAGCAATAAAACGACGAACATTTTTAAGAAGAGTATAGGTTAACGTCATCAAAACGATAATCGCTACCGCAACCGCAACCAGTCCGGTTACTTTGAGATCATTTATCTCCATCTCAATGGATACCGCCCCTAAAACAACCCCTGCTTTACTATCATGACAGCTGAGGCAATCAATTTTTCCCTTTTCCGTTGCAATGTAGGGTATTGTGAGGCGATAAAGGGTATCGGAGAACAATGAGCCTGAAACATTTTCGATGGCCTTCCCATCACGCAATACGGCGCGGTCTATATCATCAACAGGATCTTGTGGATATATCCCTCTTCCGTATTGTCTGTTTAGCGCTTCAGAGCGGATAACCCACGTACGCTTCATCCCCTCTAAGGCATCGATTTGTTTTAGTAGTTCGTTTTGATAATCGCTGCTGCCGGTAATCATATGTGACGTTAAGGACTCTTGGACGATATGTGCCGCCAAATTTGCCTTACTCTCCGCCGATTGAAGTCCCATATATCGGAATGTCACTGCCAGTACGACAATAAACAGAGCCGTTATTCCTACTATACTGAGAACGAGTGTAAAAAATGTTTTCTCTTTTTTCATTATTCCTGACTTATATTACGTAAATAGATCGATTATACTGAAAAAAAGATTAGAATTGTTAAAAAGGGATCATTTCCCCCATGAATCGGGGGAATGGGAGGTTGTTTTAGTGACAGCCGCAGCCTGTGCCGCAACTTCCGCTAGAAGCAGGTGTTTCTTGTTTTGGTGCAGCGGCAGTGGAACACGCTGAAACACCCGGAGGGGTATTCGGCTGGATCGCTTGATTGTCCACTCCCCCCTCTTCGTTAATTTTCTCGATGGTTGCCCACAAATCTTCCGCCGCCTTCATATAACGTTTCGCTGTTTCAGAGGTCGGTGCATAATAAGTTACCGGTTTCCCTTCATCCCCGCCCGTTCGGATAGCGGGTTCGATAGGGATTTCGGCTAAGATACACGTATCAAACTGATCCGCCATCGCTTTGGATGTCCCTTTTCCGAAAATATCATACTCAACTCCGGTATCGGGAGCGATAAACCCAGACATATTTTCGATAACACCCGCGATCGGGATATGAAGTTTTTTAAACATATCCAAACTACGGCGAGAATCATCGAGGGAAACCATTTGTGGTGTCGTAACGGTCACACCGACGGTTACCGGAACACTTTGTGCCAACGTGAGTTGTGCATCACCGGTACCCGGAGGCATATCGATAACAAGACAATCCAAATCCGACCATAGAATATCGCGCAAGAACTGCTCGATCGCTTTCATGATCATCGCACCGCGCCAGATAAGCGATTGCCCCTCTTCCATAAGTGAGCCCATAGACATCACTTCGACACCGTACGCTTTTAATGGGAGAACTTTGTTTCCGACCACTTCAGGTTTTTGACCCTCAAGCCCCATCATACGCGGGATATTCGGTCCGTAGATATCGGCATCCAAAAGACCCACTTTTTTCCCTTGCATCGCAAGAGCTACCGCAAGATTAACCGAAGTGGTCGATTTTCCGACTCCCCCTTTACCTGAGCTGACCATAATGAAGTTTTTCACCTGAGGGGCAATGTTTTTCCCCTTTGATGAACTCTCTCTCGGCATTTTCGGAGCGGTAATATTCACTATCACTTCGGATGCACCGGCACGTTTTAACTCATCCGTTGCTTCAATCGTGATTTGATGCGCCACTTCAGGAGCACTTGAAGTGATATCAACCGTAACACTCACGTTTGAACCCTCAATTTTAATCTCTTTAACGAATCCGAAGGTCACGATATCTTTCGTGAATCCCGGATAAGTAACTTTGGATAACGCTGATTTAACTATTTCTTCATTCATATTTTATATCTCCTTAAATTTTAGCTTGCACTTCTTGCTTTAACTTCGGCAGCAATCTGAGCGATTGCTTCGGGGTTATCCATGATCTGCTGAGTGATTTTATACGAACAAAATTTCGGCCCGCACATCGAACAAAACTCCGCCTCTTTAAAAACATCCTGCGGCAATGTCTCGTCGTGATACTCACGTGCCCGTTCCGGATCGAGGGCAAGTTCAAACTGACGGTTCCAATCAAATGCATAACGGGCATCGCTCATCGCATCATCGATGTCACGAGCACCTTTGCGTCCGCGAGCGATATCGGCGGCATGTGCCGCGATTTTATACGCGATGATTCCTGCACGAACATCTTCGGCGTTCGGTAAGCCCAAATGCTCTTTCGGGGTAACGTAACAGAGCATCGACGCACCATGCCATCCGCCGACAGCCGCACCGATAGCAGAACTGATATGATCATACCCCGCCGCGATGTCGGTGACGAGAGGGCCTAGGATATAAAACGGCGCTTCATGACAATATTCGCGTTGAATTTTCATATTACGCTCGATTTGATTGAGAGGGACGTGTCCCGGCCCTTCGATCATAACCTGAACATTTTTCTCCCATGCACGCAGCGTCAATTCGCCGAGTACTTTAAGCTCACCCAGCTGCGCTTCATCAGACGCATCGGCCAAACATCCCGGACGAAGTGAATCCCCAAGAGAGAGGGAGACATCGTAACGGGCACAAATATCAAGGATCTCATCATACGCCGTATAAAAAGGGTTTTCACGATGATAATGCATCATCCACGCCGCCATCAACGATCCGCCACGGCTAACGATCCCCATTTTACGTTTCGCCACTTTCGGCATCGTCTCCAGCAAAAAGCCTGCATGGATAGTGAAATAGCTCACCCCCTGCTGTGCTTGACGCTCTAGTACTTCGAGCATCACTTCGATACTTAAATCTTCGATTTTGTTGTTGACGTCGTGCAAAATTTGATAGATGGGTACCGTTCCGATAGGAATTTTAGAATTTTCGATTACCGCTCGGCGAATCTCATCCAAATCTCCCCCTGTCGAGAGGTCCATTGCCGTATCGGCTTTGTAGTGTTGAGAGACCTGAATCTTCTCAATCTCCCCTTGAACATCACTGGCAATCGCGGATGATCCGATATTAGCATTGATTTTACAGCGCGCGGCAATCCCAATTGCCATCGGCTCTAAGTTTTTGTGATTGATATTCGCAGGGATGATAAGACGTCCCCGCGCTACTTCGGAACGAACCAATTCAGGATCAAGCTCCTCAACTTTGGCAACATACGCCATCTCTTCGGTAATAATGCCTTGCTTGGCATAGTACATCTGAGTACGGACGGTGTCGTTTTGTCTTTTGTCGACCCATTCAGTTCTCATACTTTCTCCTTGATCTTTCAAAAGCTTAATTGGACTTATAAATAAGAGCCCCTAAAAGGGTAGACTCTCTTTTAATGTAAGTTAAAAATTTCAAGAGGATTTAGGAAAAGATCCCCTCCTCTGCTCTTGATATATTCTATAATTTATCGCAAACAAGATAAAAAAAAGCTTTTTGAGTGTATAATTTCGTAACAGTTTTCAAAATAGGATACATTTTGTCTGATTTTACCCTTGTTTTGCTTGCAGCAGGTAACTCAACCCGTTTTAAAGTACCTGTAAAAAAACAATGGCTCCGTATAGGGCATGATCCATTGTGGGTTTATGTTACTAACCGTATCAAAAAAACTCTCCCCAATGTACCCGTCATTCTCTCCGCCCATGCGGATGAAATCCCTTTTATGAGATCTATGTGCGATTTTACGATTGTTGCCGGAGGAGCTACCCGTCAACAATCCCTTAAAAATGCCCTCAAAGAGGTCAAAACCCCCTATGTAATGGTCACCGATGTTGCCCGTGCCTGCATCGATCCCGATCTGATTGCTCGACTGATAGAGCATAAAGAGTCTGCCGATACCATTGTCCCTGCCCTCGATATTCATGATACCGTTGTTTACGGAGATGAAACCATAGCGCGTGAACATGTTAAACGGATTCAAACCCCGCAACTTTCCCGCACCGATGTATTACGCCGTGCACTCGAGAGCGATGTCGAATATACCGATGAAAGCAGTGCCGTCGTCGCCTTGGGAGGATCTCGCTATTTTGTAGCGGGGGATGAGCGTGCCGCCAAAATCACCCATGCCGGTGATACTGCGGCACTGGAATGCCTCGCGCCCCCTTCAAACGTTGTTTTTACAGGCAACGGATTTGACGTTCACCCTTTTGAAGAGGGGAAAGTGATGATGCTCGGCGGGGTAGAGATCGACAGCCCCTATGGGTTTAAGGCTCACAGTGACGGAGACGTTGCCATCCATGCCCTCATCGATGCACTCCTTGGCGCTGCCTGTTTGGGAGATATCGGGATGTTATTTCCCGATACCGATGCCGCTTATAAAAATATCGATTCCAAAGAACTGTTGGCACAGTGTGTCGAAAAACTCCACGCTTTCGGATTTGTCATACTCCATGCCGACATCACGATTATCGCCCAAGCACCAAAAATCGCCCCCTATAAAGATCGTATGCGCTCTACCCTTGCCTCTTTGCTCCATATCCCCTCTGCCCGTGTCAATGTCAAAGCGACAACAACCGAGCATCTTGGGTTTATAGGCCGTAAAGAGGGGCTAGGGGTGATGGCAACCGCATCAGTACACTATTTTGATTGGAAAAACGGATGAATATACTCATTATCGAAAACGAGATCTATCTTGCTCAAAGTATCGCCTCTAAACTCAGTGATTTAAGTCACAACTGCGATATCTCAAGCTCTACTAAAGAGGGGCTTCGCGGAATAGCGTATGATGTTGTCCTCCTCTCAACCAATATCAGCGGTCAAGATATCTATCCCGTCATTGAAGCGTATAAAAATGCGGTTGTCATCTTGATGGTAAGCTATGTGAGCAATGATACCGTCTCAAAGCCTCTCGCAGCCGGAGCCAAAGATTACATCCTCAAACCGTTTATGATCGAAGAGCTGATCCGTAAAATTCAACACTTCCAAAACCATGAACGGCTCCGTCGCCAAAACCAAACGTATGAGCGTTATCTAACCCATACGTTTAACTCCATCAATGTGGATGAGGATTTGGACAAAGTCGAACTTCCCCTCTTTATTTGCAGCGGATATCAAAAGTATGCTGACGCATTTGCATTCCGCTATGCGGCGCATCACGATAAAACGCTTCAGTTTATCTCCCTCTCTTCGGCTAAAGCGTTTAGCGATATCGCGGCACTCAACGACGACTCGATTCTTTTTATCACCGATTTTCAAAACCTCAAAAAAAGTGAACACAAATCCTTTTACGAGTTGATCACCGGAAAAAAATGTATAGTTGCCAGCACGGAACCTATCGATAATTCCCCTTTCAAACTGATCGAAATCGAAAGTGAAAATCATCTTTTTGATCAAGGCGAGATTTTGCCGATCGAAGAGTATGTTAAATATATCATGATCCATTTCCAAAACCGATTTCCGGATACGGAACTCTCTAAAAAACTCGGTATTTCACGCAAAAGCTTATGGGAAAAGAGAAAGAAATATGGCATCGTCAAGAAAAAATAGAGCCCTCTATATCGACCAAGAGGCCGTCTCTGCCCTCACCCTCCTCAAATCAGGCATGCTCAGCCCCGTAACGGCACTCATGAACGAGAAACAAAGCAAAGAGGTCCTCAGTAGCGGGATGTTTCTCGGGAAAACCTTCCCTTTCCCCCTCATCCTCTCCCCCAGCGGAAAAGTCAATGAAACCATTCTCACGAGCGCCCATCAAGGTGAAATACTCGATCTCGTTTGCGAGAACGTCGTCATCGGAGAGCTTTGTGTTGATGAAGTCTATCCTATTGATCCGCGCGAACGGCTCCATCAAATCTACGGAACGGAAGATTTATCCCATCCCGGCGTCAGCGCGACCCATAAACGATTAGGAAAATACGCTATCTGCGGGGATTACTCTATCGATCTCTCCTCCGTTCAAGAGATTCAAGCTATGATTACTCAAGCCAAAGAGCAAATCGGTGCACAGCGCACTACCGCCTTGTTTATGGCCGCTAATCCGCTTCATCGTGCCCATGAGCGCCTTATCCGCCAAAGCTTGGATCACTCCGATTTAATCATTATTTTTCTTCTTAAACCGTACAACAATGCTGATTTGAAATACGATCTTCGTTTAGAGACCTTGAAGTTTTTTGTCGACAACTATCTCCCTCGAAACCGTGTCATCATTGTTCCCTTGGAGAGCAGCTATATTTTTGCCGGAAGCAATGAGGTTATCCTCGATGCGATCGTAGCAAAAAACTACGGATGTGACCGCCTTATGATCGGTCAAAATCATGCCGGAATCGGTATGTATTATGATCATAATGCCAATAAGTCGATTATTGATCGCCTTGTCGGTATCGATATCGAAGTGGGTATTGCAAGCGAATACGTCTACTGCAATCAGTGCAAAACACTGGTCAGTGTCCAAACATGTCCACACGGTCATCATCACCATATCTCATACCACTCCGAATCGATTTTAGAGTTGATGCGACAAGGGCTTCTCCCCCCTGCCGTTTTAGTACGCAAAGAGATATCGTCCATGATTGTTGCATCGTTGTATCCAAACCGGTTCAAAAATCTGGCCAAACTCTATTACGACATTATGCCGGTCAACGGTCTGCTAGAAGAGCACAGTGAAAAAGATTTCTATATTGCCCTCATGCGCCTTTATCAGACGACGTCATTAACATAAGGAATAAAAATTGAATTGGTTTTTTCTGACCGTCGGTTACAGCGGCCTCTCTCCAAAAGCTCCCGGAACGATGGGTACCCTAGCATCACTCCCATTAGGAGTGGCAATCCTCCTCTATCTCGGCCCGCAAACCCTATTTTTGGCGGCATTGCTCATAACCCTAATCGCGATTAAAAGCATCAACCGCTATGAAGCGGTATCTCACAATCATGATGATCAACGAATCGTTATCGATGAACTCGTAGGATTGTGGTTTGCCCTCTCCATCGCTCCGGGGATCGGATTTGATTTGGCGACACTGATACAGTGGGAGAACGGAATCGCTCTCCAGATAGCCCTTAGCTTTATCTTTTTTCGCATT
>NZ_MIBU01000274.1:0-4819 GCF_001830725.1 Sulfuricurvum sp. RIFOXYD12_FULL_44_77 | reverse complement strand
AAGAACCGGAAAAAATGTGGATACTGATAGATAATGCAATAAAATAAAAATTTAGACAAAAAGATTAGAGATGACCCAAACCGAATACCAAAACGCCGTAAAACAACTTCAAAAATACTCGTATCATTACTATGTCCTCGACGATCCGATCACGACGGACGAGGAGTACGACATCCTCTATCATCAGGTGGTAGTGTATGAGAGTGAACATCCCAATGAAATAATTCCCGATTCTCCGACACAGCGGGTAGGCGATGTCCCTCAGGATAAGTTTGAGAAAGCACAGCACTTGAGCCGTATGTGGAGCCTCGAAGACCTCTTTAACCGCGAGGAGTTGGAGACGTGGGTCAATCGCATCACGAAAGGGTACGGGGATGTCCGCTTTTACTGTGAGCCGAAGTTTGACGGAGCGAGTTTGAATCTGATCTATGATAACGGTGCATTGGTACAAGCGATCACCCGCGGTGACGGGGTAGAGGGGGAAGAGGTTACCCAAAACGCCAAAACGATCCAGTCGATTCCTCTGAGTATTGAGTATACGGGACGGATCGAGATTCGGGGCGAAGTGGTGATCTTCAAAGAGGATTTCGAGAAGATCAATCTGGAGCGCTCACGTAACGGTGAATCGCTGTTTGCCAACCCTCGCAATGCGGCGGCGGGGAGCCTTCGACAGCTTGATACCCGTATCACCGCGTCGCGTCGGTTGGTGTTTATGCCCTACGGTATCGGAGCCAATACTCTCGAGATCAAAAATCTATCGGAGCGGATGGAGTGGGTCTATGGTCTGGGATTCCGAAATCCCCACATGACCCATTTATGTGAGAGCGCTGATCAGATCGAAACCTTTTACCATGAGATGCGCGTTGAGCGGGATAATTTTGCGATGCTTCTTGATGGGATGGTAATAAAGGTCGATGCGATCCGTGTGCAGGATGAACTGGGTTATACGGTTAAAAACCCCCGTTGGGCGGCGGCGTATAAATTTCCCGCGATTGAGAAGCTCACGACGCTCAAAGAAGTGATCATGCAGGTGGGGCGCAGCGGCGTGGTTACTCCCGTCGCCATCGTCGAGCCTGTCGATATCGAAGGGGTTACGGTCGAGCGTTCGACGCTTCATAATTTCGATGAGATCGAGCGTAAAGATATCCGACTCGGGGACAAAGTCATTATTTTGCGAAGCGGTGACGTTATCCCGAAAATCGTCAAGGTGATCGCATCTGAGCGTAACGGTAGTGAGCAGATCATTCACCGACCGAAGCATTGTCCTGTCTGTCATTCGGAACTTCTCGATGAGGGGGCGTTGATCAAATGCCAGAACCTCTCATGCGAAGCGCGGGTGGTCAATTCGATCATCTATTTTGCCTCCAAACAATGCCTCAACATCGACGGGTTAGGGGACAAGATCGTCGAAGCACTTCATAGCGCGGGGATGGTGCGCGAACTCTCTGATCTCTTCGGTCTCACGATGGAACAGCTCTTATCACTGGAAGGGTTCAAAGAGAAAAAGAGCCGTAACCTGATCGACGCGATAGCGGCGGTCAAGGGGTGCGATTGCTGGCGTTTTATCAATGCGCTGGGGATCGAACATATCGGCGAAGTAGCTTCTAAAACATTGTGCGGTGCATTCGGAACGGCATTTGACAGCGCAAGCCGTGAAGCAATTTTGGCACTGGAGGGGTTCGGGGGTGAGATGGTTGAATCGATCCTCGAATTTTCCCGTGTTAACAGCGAGAAAATCGAAAAACTCCGTACCCTTTTAAATCCCGTAGCTCCGATCAAAGTGGAAGCTCACGAGAACCCGTTTAAAGGGAAAAGTGTCGTGATCACGGGATCGATGTCGGTGCCGCGCGATAGTATCAAGGCGATATTAGAGGAGTTAGGGGCGAAAGTTGCCTCTTCGGTCTCCAAAAAGACCGATTACGTCGTGTATGGCGAAGATGCGGGGAGCAAATACGATAAAGCGGTCGAGTTGGGTGTGACGTTGCTCACTGAGAGCGAGTTTCGCTCCCTAACGGCGCTTCCCGATAGCGCTTCGGTGACGGAGGGGAGCAGTGTACATCCAAAAAATAGCCTTTTTGATTAAATAGGCGATATACCCTTTCACCTTGATCCCTCCGGGGAGGAGTCCTGCTCCGTATTCTCCGCCGAGGGCGATCATTACCCCTTGATTTTTAAACCTAAAGGGGCGTTTTGATTTCCCTTTGAGAGAACGTAAGATATTGGCGGCGACGTGTTCACCTCCTCGTTCAGCAAGTTGGGCGGTCGGAGGGATGAATTTTCCCTCTTCATTCAGAGCTTGCGTGATATCGCCGATAGCGTAAATGTTCGGATGGTTTGGGATATTGAGATGTTCATCGACGATCAAATGCCCCTTAGTATTCGTTTCAAACCCGAGGTATTGGGTAAGAGTCGATGCGGCGATCCCCCCCGTAAAAATCATAAACTCGAAATCAAGTATTTTACCGTTGTCGAGAAGAATCTCGTTTTTGCGTACTTCACTGATTCGGTTGTTATGCCACACGTGAACCCCGAGTTTACTCAGCCGCTCATAGGCACTCTCGATCAAAAACGGATCCATCCCAAAAAGAATCGTCTCATACGCATCGATGAGGTAGACATCGACTCCGCGACATCCGAAGTTGCCGTTTTGGTAAAAATGGTTCGCATACGCCGCCATCTCTGCGGCGATCTCTACCCCTGAAAGACCCGCTTCGATGCGGTTGAGAAGGGAGCGTTCAAACTGCTGTTTGAAATTTAAAGCGGCGGGGATACTTTTGACACCGTGGGTGTGTTCGCGTAGCCCTTTGATGAAATCGGGAAAATAGGTGCGGCTTCCGGTGGCGATAATGAGGTGATCGTATTTGATATTTTGGGTAGCGGTTGAGACGGTAGAGGTGAGCGTATCGATACCGTTTACCTCTTCACAGATAAAGGTGACCAAACCAAAACTTTTGGTAAGGGAGGGGAGGTCGATCATTACGTCCGACATATCGACTTTATTGGCGATGAAGTCGTATACTTCCGCTTGCATATAATGGTAAGGATTTTTATCGATCAACGTGACGGTAATGTGGCTGTTGTGCGCTAAATGTTCGATTGCGCGAATACCCCCGTATCCTCCGCCGATGACGACCACTTGAACTGAATGCATACCTAATCCTTGAGCTGAAAACTGATCCGCAATGGTATCCTAAACAAAGTTATGCCACCATAACGTATTAAAAAATAATGGAACACAATGAGACTTGATAGTTATTTGGTAGAAAACGGCCTCGTTGAGAGCCGTAATAAAGCGCAGCAGCTCATTAAAGAGCACGCGGTGAGTGTGGATGGGAAGATTGTCGATAAAGTCTCTTATGACGTAGCGGAGGGGATGGCTGTCGACATCGCCGATACGGAACTCTACGTTAGCCGTGCCGCGATCAAGCTAAAAGGGTTTCTCCCCTATACCGAGTGGGAGTTGAACGGACTTCGCGCCCTCGATATCGGCTCCTCGACGGGGGGATTTACCCAAGTTCTTTTGGAAAACAGTGTTGCGAGTGTTACCTGTGTCGATGTCGGAAGCGATCAGCTCCATCCGAGTTTACGGAGTGATCCGCGCGTCAGTGTTCACGAAAATACCGATATTCGAGTCTTTAGCGCTGAAACTTCTTACGATCTTGTTACGTGTGACGTCGCTTTTATTCCGTTGGAACTGATCCTCGAATCGATTGATCGCCTCGCATCCAAATACATCGTCCTCCTTTTCAAACCGCAGTTTCAGGTGGGGCGTGAAGTGAAACGGGATAAAAACGGTGTCGTCAAAGACGATAAAGCGATCGGCAAAGCGATGATCCGTCTCGAAGATGCGTGTGCACTGATGGGATGGAAACTGGTTGCAAAAGAGGGTGCCCATATAGCGGGAAAAGAGGGAAATCAGGAGACGTGTTATGGCTTTGTCAAAGGTTGATTCCATTGCCATCGGCGGATTTGACGGGATGCACATCGGGCATCAGCAGCTGTTCAATGAGCTAGGGGATCACGGTGCCATTGTCGTCATCGAGACGGGGTATGCCAATCTCACCCCCTCCCATGAGCGTGAACACTACACCCACTATCCGATTGTCTATTATTCATTAGAGGATATTCGTCATTTGGAGGGGGAAGCTTTTATAGCGATGCTGCGAGAGCGCTTTCCCCATTTGCGTAAAATAGTGGTGGGATATGATTTTCATTTCGGAAAAAACCGCCGCTACTCCCATGCCAATCTGGGCGAACTCTTTTCGGGGGAAGTCAAAGTGATCGATCAGGTGTGTATCGAAGACGATTCGGTACACTCCCATAAAATCCGTTCTAAAATCCAAATCGGCGACATCAGCGGAGCCAACCGCTTTTTAGGACACAACTACTCGATCAAAGGGAGCGTCATCAAAGGGCAGGGGATCGGGAAAACCGAACTTGTCCCGACGCTCAATCTCGAATGCCCCGGATATTTGCTCCCCTATGAGGGTGTCTATGCGGCACTCACGCGTCTCGATGAGGAGGAACATTTCCACCCCTCCGTCGTTTTCGTCGGACATCGTGTCACAACGGACGGAAGTTACGCCATTGAGAGCCATATTTTAGGTGAGACTATCGGTCAATGTGAAAAGGTGATGATCAGCTTTGTCAAATTTTTACGCAAAAATCAGAAGTTTGAGTCTCTCGAATCGCTTAAAAAAGCGATCAGTGATGATATTTTAAACGCTCGCAGAGAACTCCTTCATCTGAGTTTATAGGAATTTAATCTCTATCAGGGTAAAATCCCGTCAATATTTCCATGCAAAGGACGCTACCTATG
>NZ_MIBU01000273.1:0-2863 GCF_001830725.1 Sulfuricurvum sp. RIFOXYD12_FULL_44_77 | reverse complement strand
GTGTTGTACGACACACTCAAAAATGCGACGGATAGTGAGTTTTTAGAAGCTTTTGATGCGGTTGTTCTTCATACTCAGGGACATTTTGCCGAAGAAGAGGCGGATATGGATAGCGTTGTTTATCCGAACAAAGCCGAACATAAACAAGAGCACCAAAAAGCATTTGATGAGATGAATTATTTCAGAGAGAAAGCTTCAAGCGGCAAACTGATGTTTGCCAAAGCGTATGTGAAGGATCGATTGGGAGATTGGTTTCGTACTCACTTGCTCAATATGGATAGCGATTTGGCTCGGGTAATCACCCTAAGCCGCTAGATATTTATTTTTTCATCTCCACGAGACGATCTAAAATATAAAGCTGCATATTTTTATGCGGTATCTCTTTTTCCAATGCTTCGGAATAAATCTTTGCTACCTCTTTAGCGTGCAAATCATAATCGAAATGGGGAAAATGATTTTCCCATGCCGTTTTGATAATCTTTAATGCGACCGTATCGATCAGATACTCTTTGAAAATGGCGTAGGTAGCAAAAAACATCCCCGTAAAGAGTATCGCCATCAAAATCAAAAGATGACAATCTATTTTTGCTAAAACAGTGTGTAAAAGTGCTGAAGCAGGGAGCAAAATTAGATGCCAAAGGGCGATAAAAACGAGGTAGCTTCTCCCGATACTGAGACGAAATCCGGGAATTTTCCCCTCAAGTTTTAGCCCCTCTTGATACATTTTATTGGTTTTTAAAAGATCCCGAAACAGCATCGGACCATCACTGAGGGCAAAGGTATACGGGATGATTTTATCATTGCTAATGTGACGTATTTTGGTTTTCATCCATGAAAAAATTCTAAGCATTGTTATCCTTGATAAGTGTACTGACACGTTGGGCGCTTCCATGACCCAAAAGTTCACGCAATGAAGCCGCATCGTTAAAAAAAGCGGTTTTATCCATTTGTTGATACGCATTATACAGATTTTGTGCATTGACGGAGTTTTGAATAAACTCAGGATGCAGTTTACGTCCGTATTTATGGGAAAATAAGATATTTCCTAATCCGACGTAATTTAGCTTTACTAAACGTGAAGCAATTGCGTAATCGAGTGATTTGGCGATATAAGCGAGTATAAACGGTGTACCGATCAAAGAGGCTTCAAGTGTTGCTGTTCCGCTGCATATAAAGGCAAAATCAGATTCTGCTAGGCTTTGATGCGCTTCGTGAGTAATCTCAAAGGTGGATATATCGCCGTAGAGTTCTGAAATTTGTTCCGCGGTGAAATGGGGCGGGATAACGATCAAGGCACGCGTTTCTAACATAGAACGGAGCTCTCTAAAAACCGGCATTAGCCGTTTTATCTCTCCTGGGCGGCTCCCGGGCATAAAGGTGATTTTTCCCGTAGGTTCGAGAGATGTTTTTCGGATAGTGATCTCATCGAGAAGGGGATGTCCGACGTATTCGATGGGGGCATCTTTGGAATAATATGAAGGTTCAAACGGGAGGATAGAACAGAGTTTCGTGATCGTTTTTTCTAAAACGGGAATCCGTTTCTTCTTCCATGCCCACGCTTGCGGAAGGATGTAGTAGATGATCTCTTTATCGGGATAGTGTTTACGGATCGCTTTAGCCAAGGGGAGGTTAAACCCTGAGGAATCGATCAGCAGTACTTTATCTGCTGACGCTGAGAGTTCCACCATCTGATCTTTCAATCGGAAGAAAAAAGGGAGCTTTTTAATCGCATCAACAAATCCCATGACCGATGTGGAGCGCAAATCGACAATGCTCTCTCCCAACGTGTTATCAAATATCCCGCTTAAAACGACCTCTTCACCCAGCTCTTTGAGCAGATAGGATAAATGGACATTAGCAGAGTGCTCCAATGCACTGACGAGTAGTTTCATGATCCTCCGTCTCCTCGTGTACTGAAATCAGGTTTGTAATTGCTTTTATTTTCGTTGTATTCGCTTAAAAAGGTGGTCAAGGCATCAATCTCTTTATCGCTAAGTTCCATGGCAAAAGGGATCATTAGCTGGGATTGCTGAGTTGTTCCTTGTTTGGCACGGTAATTTTTTAGTTTTGACATTAAAAACGGTTTGCGTCGATAAGCAAGAGGAGGATAGCGATTTGTTCCGCTTGCCGATACCCCATGACAGCCGTTGCACCCTTTGGAAAAATAGAGATTTTTGCCTGTTTTATACATATCAGGAGCGCCATAGAGGAGTAAAGGGAGTAAAAACACAATGAACTTGAGCACTTTAGAGGTACCTTTAACATTTCTTGGACTAAAATACCGTAATTATACCTACAAAAGAGCAACGGGAGCGTTTATATGATCATTAAGGGCGCAATTATCTGTGATATCAATGGAGAACGTCGTAGCGATGTTCGGATTGAAGAGGGGGTAATTACCCAGATCGGAGAGAATCTTGGCGGTGATGAGATCATCAATGCGGATGGGTGTTATTTAATTCCCGGACTGATCGATACCGATGTACGTCTGAAAGATTCTCAACTCAATCGAACCAATCTTGAAAAACTCTCTCGCCGTGCACTCAGCGGCGGTGTTACAACGGCCGTATTAGCAAGTGACTCGATTCCCCGTATTGATAATGAGATTACACTCGAGTTTGTTCAACAACACCGTAATTCAAATAACGGAGCAACGATCGAGACAGCAGTGAGTGCTTTGAGCGACTCAGGTGCTCTGAGCAATATCGCCATAATGCTAAAAAAAGGGTGTGTAGCGGTTCATACATCGACCATACAAGATTACAATCTGATAAACCGCATCGCACAGTATTTAAAAATGGCGGATAAAGCACTGTTTTATAAAGCTGAAGACAAAAGTCTCTTTGAGAGCGGAGTGATGTCT
>NZ_MIBU01000272.1:0-17344 GCF_001830725.1 Sulfuricurvum sp. RIFOXYD12_FULL_44_77 | reverse complement strand
TCGGAAGGGTTTTATTATCAGCAGCCGATCTATTTTGCTCCGCATAACTGGTGGGATTTAGAGCTTCGCCCTCAAATCCGTACAATGCGGGGATCGGGGATCTACTCTGATTTTCGTTTTATCGATACCCCCTCTTCTCAAGGCTCCATTCGGATGGGGTATTTTAAGGAACAGAGTGAATACGCTCTGAAAAATGATTTAGCCCATATTAAACATTACGGGTATGATATTAATTACCGGCATAGTGCCCCTTTGCGTGAATGGTTTGATTCGGATTTAGAGGGAGAATCGGGGCTTTTTATCGATGGTTCATGGATGAATGATGTCGATTATCTGAATCTGCAACAGAGTGATGAAACCCAAAATGTTACCTCAAATCAGGTAATGTCACAGATAAATGCTTATTACAACAGTGAAGATAACTATCTCGGTACCTATTTTAAACATTATCAATATTTGAACTTTGAGAGCAATGACGAGACGATTCAAACGTTACCGACGCTCCATTATCACCGTTATTTGGAAAATTTTTTAGACGACTACCTTTTGATAAGCGGCGATGCAACAGCGACACACTATTATAGAGCGAACGGAAAAAGGGCGATTGAGGGGAATTTTAATCTCCCTCTGACACTTCAAACTTCTTTATTTGAAGAGTATATCGATCTTAGCTATACTATGAACACTTCTGCAAAAGTGATAGGGTTTTATGCGACTGAACGTCCTGCTGAAGAGGGGATGTATGAACCGGGACAATACGCTCAACTCGATCATACGATCAGTATCGGCTCAACGCTCGTTAAGCCGTATGACAACAACATTACCCATGTTATCAACCCGTTTGCCAGCTATACCTCTGCGGGGAGCCGTTATTATGATGGCTACTATGAAACGTATCGGGATTCTTGTGATATTACCGGAACGTATGCCGGAGCAGCATGTGAGTTTTATACCCTCTCCGCTCCTAGTGATACGCTCTCATTAGGAATCAATAACTATCTTTTTGAAAATGGGTCACAATGGTTAGTAGATCGACTCTCACAAAACTTCCGTTACGATGACCAAGGGAGCTATTACGGTGAATTGCAAAATGAGCTGGAGTGGATGATCACCCGTACTATCTCGTTTTATAATCAAACGGCTTTTAATCATGATCGCAATCGAATCACGAAAGAGCAAAATACACTTCGCTATAATGGTGAAGTTGTGAGTGCCGGACTGAGTCATTATTATACCGATCAGCTTCGTAACAATAGTGCGGTGTATGCCTCTTATTGGACGGCAGATGCTGCGTATCAGTATAATCGTAACTATAAAATCTTTGGTAATATCGCCTACGATTACACGGAAGCGTTACTAAAACGGAATGAAATCGGAGTATTGTACTCGCAACGGTGTTTTGACCTTGGAATCCGATACGTTCAAAATCGGCGGCCGGTTTTAACCAACAGCAGTGCGAATGATTCCGTCGAAGATTCATATATTTTTATTAGCATAATTTTAAAACCGATCGGTGGGGCAGAGTTCGATTATAAACTCACCGGTAATTAAGAGGGGATTACGTATGAAACTGGAAGCTAAAATCGGTCTCTTTGTCGTGATGGCGTTAGGTGCATTATTGTTTCTATCAACGCAGGTAACGTCTCTCGGAAAATGGGGAAGCGAAGGTTATCCGGTAGAAGCGTATATCGAAGATGCTTCAGGTATCGAAAAACATACCCATGTCTTAATGAACGGGGTTACCATCGGAGATGTGGAAGAGATCGAGATTGAAGGGAAGCGGGTTAAACTTACCTTAATGGTTAATAACGATGTGAAAATTCCGGATGATTCATCCGTTATTGTTGCACAAGAATCACTCTTGGGTTCGAAAGTTATTAATATCGTTGTTGGGGATTCAACAGCCTTTTTGTCATCTGGGGGAGTTTTGTCACAGTCTAAACGGTATGCTTCGTTTGATCAAACCAGTGACTCGGTAAATGCTGCTGCTAAAGAATTAGAACTTTTACTGAAAGATTTTCGCTCAACACTTGATGATGAACACCGTGCTGCAATCCAAGAGATGATTATTGCGTTTCGAAATGTAGGAGTTAATCTTGATGGAGTGATTGTCGATAATCGTGAAGACCTTCATGAAGCGATCATCAATTTCAGAGCGATGTCCGCCGGATTTGCGCAGAGTGCCGACACGGTCAATAAAGACCTTCCGGCGATTATGACACGTATTAACTCTTTGACGGCACGTTTAGATAACATTAGCGGTTCGTTAGAGAACAAACTTCCCGAAGCGGTTGATAAGTTTGTCAAAATCGAAGATAATGTAAGTGTTATACTCACCGAAAATAGGTCTTCACTGAAAGAGACGATTGCAAATGCGGGCTCGTTTTTCAAAAGCGGAGAAGAGGCATTCGGTAAAATAGATTCAATGTTGAGCAACTTTACCACCAGTGAATTGCAAGTGGCCATGCACACAGATTATATGATGCGGGATCAATATGGAAAAGTCTATTTAGGGGTAACTTACCTCCCAAACCCCGAAACCTATTATATGTTTGATTTAGTCAGTACCGATGATTATTCCCAATACGACACGAATCCTCCGGGCAAAAATATCAAAGGAGAAACCTATTATTCTCTCCAATACGGAAAACGGTTTGATAACACGTTATTACGATTTGGAGCAATCGAATCAACCGGTGGAGTTGGAGTCGATTATTTTATGGATCATGATCGGTTGAAATTCAGTGCCGAAGCGTTTGATTTTAATGCTGTCAATGATATTCGTGGAACACGTGCCCATCTTAAGGCTCAAGTACGGTATCAAATGCTTAAACATCTTGAACTTTACGGCGGATGGGATAACTTTCTCAATCCGCAATCACAAAATATTTTCTTAGGATTAGGCCTGAGATTTATCGACAACGATCTTAAATATTTGAGTGGTGCTGCTTCGATGGCAAAATAATATGAGAATACAACGTTATTTATTTAAAGACCGTTCTGATGCCGCTTCGCAGCTCAAAGAACTCCTCCCTCTGGATCGGATGAAGGGTGAAGGGTGGAATCTGATTGCTGTTTCGTCTGGAGGATTAATAATCGCTTCAGAGATGAATAAGCGTCTTAAATTACCGATAGATTTTATTTTCTCTGCCAGTATCACCGCTCCCCAAAATCCGGAATGTGAGTTGGCAAGGGTGAGTGAGACTGAAGAGATTGTTATCCATCAAGCCCTTGTCGATTCGTTTGAGATACAGGTGGATTATATTTACGGCGAGGCAACGCGCAAACACGAAGAAAAAATTCTCAGTGCGGTTTATCAATACCGTAAAGGAGAACATTTCAAATCGATGAAGGGGAAAAACATACTTCTGATTGATGAGGGGAGTGAGACAGGGTTAAAATTGATGTGTGCGATCAAAACGGCATTTGCTCAAAAAGCCAAAGCGGTCTACGTCGCGGCACCGATTATGCCCACCAGTGTTGTAGAAGCATTGGACCCGATTGTAGATGGGGTATTTTGCCTTCAAGAGATCGAAGACTATATCGATACGGGGTATTATTACCACGAATTTGAGACGGTAGACGAAGAAACTATAGAGACTATATTGGAGAGAAGAGATGAATTACAACGTTGAATTAGAGTTAAAAAATAAAACCGAAGCGTATGCTTTTAATCAAGTCGCAGCACAAGCCAACGGAGCCGTTTGGCTCAAATGCGGAGATACCGTTATTTTAGCAACGGTCGTTGTTGATGAGACCGATTTTGTCGATGAGGATTTTTTACCGCTTACGGTTCAGTATATTGAGAAAAGTTACGCTGCAGGAAAATTTCCGGGCGGATTTATCAAACGTGAAACCAAACCGAGCGATTTTGAAACATTGACATCACGAATTGTCGACCGATCCCTTCGTCCGTTGTTCCCAAAAGGGTTCGCAAACCCGATCCAAATCACGGTTATGGTTTTAAGTGCCGATAAAGAGGCTGATTTACAAGTATTGGCACTTAATGCGGCGTCAGCAGCACTCTATGTATCGGATATCGATATTTTTAATTCGGTGAGTGCGGTACGTGTCGGTAAAATCGATGGAGAGATCGTTTTTAATCCGACACGCAGCCAGCTCGAAAAAAGCACCCTTGATCTGTATTTGGCTGGAAGCAAAGATGATATGCTCATGATCGAGATGCAAACACTCGGAAGCGATGAGATGGAAATCCTCGAGATTGGTATGATTGATCCGATGGTTGATCCTGCAATGAGTGTCCCCGCCATTCCTGTACGAGTATCCAATGCGATGCACGAAGATGAGTTGATCCGTGTTCTTGCTTCAGCACAAGAGGCTTTGTTTGAATCGAACAGCGCGTATGAGGCTGCATTTAAACCGTTCGCATCCGCACCGTTTGAACTTCAGTATGTCATCAGTGAAATAAACAAAGAGATGATGGAGTATGTTCGTGTAAACCATACCGAAGATCTCAAGCGCGGGATTAGCCAAATGGCGAAAACAGAACGTTCTACCGCATTACGCACGATTCGTAAAACCATTATGGGTGAAAAGCCGGAGTGGAATGAGCATGAGTTGAAAAAAGCGATCGAATCGGTGAAAAGAACAATGGTACGTACCCAAATTTTGGATGAAAAAGTGCGAGCTGATGGTCGCGCACTCGATGAAGTACGTCCGATTCGAATCGAGACCAATGTACTTCCGAGCGCACACGCTTCAGCTCTCTTTACCCGTGGACAAACCCAAGCACTGGTTATTTTGACTCTGGGTGGGATGAAAGATGCGCAGATGTTTGAGAACCTTACCGACAGCGGCACCCAAAACGAAGCGTTTATGGTTCATTACAATTTTCCGGGATTTAGTGTCGGGGAGCCATCACCGATCGGTGCGCCGCGCCGTCGTGAATTGGGACACGGCAATCTCGCCAAGCGAGCATTAGAAGGTGCCTGTGTCCGTAACGGACAAACGATTCGTCTTGTTTCTGAAATTTTGGAATCGAACGGTTCTTCATCCATGGCTACCGTATGCGGCGGCTATATGGCGCTTCGTGCAGGAGACATTGAGATGGCCGATCCTATCGCAGGTGTTGCTATGGGGATGGTGCAAGAGGGTTCGCACCATGCGATTTTGACCGATATCATGGGTCTTGAAGACCATGACGGTGACTTGGATTTCAAAGTAGCGGGCTCGAAAGAGGGGATTACCGCAATGCAGATGGATATCAAACTCGGCGGTATCCATTTGGATGTTCTCCAAGAAGCACTCTATCAAGCGGCCAAAGCACGAGCCCATATCATTGACATTATGATAAGCAGTGAAGAGAACATCGAGCTTAACGAAGGGACATTACCGAGTACCGATCTTTTCCATATCGATCCGAGTTTTATCGGAGATATTATCGGACAAGCGGGTAAAACGATTCGTGAGATTATCGAGCGTTTCGACGTAACGATTGATATCGATAAGAAAAAAGGGTCTGTTAAATTGACAGGGAAAAACCGTGACGGACTTCGCGGGGCACGTGATCACATCGAAGGGATCGTTAGCGGTGCAACTCCGGTTGAGAAAGTGGAATACAAAGTGGGCGATGTCGTTAAAGGAAAAGTGAAAAAGATTGTCGATTTCGGCGCTTTTATCGAACTTCCGGGGGGAGTGGATGGATTAATCCATATCTCTAAACTCTCTGATGGACACATTAGCCGTGTAAGCGATGCGGTGAGTGAGGGGGATGAACTGATGGTAGAGATCGTCGAGTTTAAAGGTAATAAAATCGGGCTAGGGAGAGCTAAGTAATTTTTTAGCTCATTAAAACTATAATTCCACCCACAAAGTGATAAGTAGGGATACTATCCGAACGGACTTTGATTTAAATACGGAGATTACTTATGAAAAAAGTTCTTTTTCTTATGCTCGCTCTTGTTGCTTCAGTATTCGGTGCTGAAGAAGCGGTAGCGGTTGTTGAAGGCGCTGTTGAAGCGGCACCAGCTGTAGCTGCTGCATCTGCGGACGTTGCAAACCAAACATTGAAAGCGTACTCTATGATCGCTGCGGGTGTTGGTCTTGGTTTGGCTGCTCTTGGTGGAGCAATCGGTATGGGTAGCACTGCTGCTGCAACTATCGCTGGTACAGCTCGTAACCCAGGTCTTGGCGGAAAATTGATGACTACTATGTTCATCGCTCTTGCTATGATCGAAGCACAAGTTATTTATACGCTTGTTATCGCTCTTATCGCTCTTTACGCTAACCCATATTTGGCTGCGTAAGGTTCGACCTTTTCTTCCGGTCAGCTTCGGCTGATCGCTTTCTTTTTTTTACGCGGACGTGGTGGAACGGTAGACACACTACCTTGAGGTGGTAGCGCATTACGTGTGTGGGGGTTCAAATCCCCCCGTCCGCACCATCTATTTTTCTTCTTCAAAATCAATCAAATTTCAACCTTTTCTTCATAAACATCTTCTTTCCTCTTGGTATATTGTCATATTTTTGAAGTATAATGAGATATGCAAATCTCATGTCCTAAGGATTAAAAATGGCCTATATTACACAATTAAAACATTTGATACAAAACGAGTTGATCCCGGATGTGGAAGAACACATCGACGATATTTTTGAATCGATCGCTTCTCAAAAAGATGCAACAGTTGAAGAGCGTGCACAGCTTGAAGATATGCAAGCGCTTCGTGATGAATATAAAGATCTTCTCAAAGAGATTAACAGCGGCGATATCGACGAAGAAGAGGCAGAACAACTTTATACCGAACTCACCTCCATGCGTGAGGGTGAAGGGGATGAAGAGGATGACCTTTATGACGATGAAGAGGATGAGGACGAAGACGATTACGATGAGTTTGATCTTGAAGACGAAGACAATCAGTATTAATGGCAAAGTACGTTTTACTTGATACGGAGACGACAGGAGCCTCAGAGGAAGACCGCATCATCCAACTCGGATTTATGGTACTGGACGGAAAGAGCGTTGAAGTGTATAACGATCTTTGTTTAGCTCCGATTCCTATCGGATACGGTGCTATGGAAGTGCATGGGATTACCCCTGAAATGATCGAAGGGAAGGCATTGTGCAGTGAGACTCGCGCATTTCAGACATTGTCCGAGCTTAATACTGCCGAGAATGTCCTTATTATCCATAATGCTCCATTTGATTTAGGGATGCTCTCTAAAGAGAGTTTTACGTCACAGATGCGTCTCATTGATACGTTGCGATGTGCAAGACATTTGTTTGATGACGAAGAGTCTCATCGTTTGCAGTATTTTCGCTATCGATTTGGGTTATATAAGATAGAGCAAGCTGAAGCAGATGCCCTCGGCATCGAAGTGAAAGCGCATGATGCCATCGGAGATGTTTTGGTATTGAAACTTTTTCTTACTGAACTTCGAAAACGGTTGCAGGAACGCTTTGCTGGGGTCAATCCGATAGATAAGATGGTTGAGCTGACTCAAACTCCCGTGTTTTATACACGTCCATTGAAGTTCGGAAAATACAAAGGTAAAACACTCACCGAGATTGCTGATGCAGATCGTGGATATCTCACGTGGATGCTAGGAAATATGGATAGCCTTGATGAGGATATGCGGTATTCAATCGAAAGAGTTTTGGCTTCTTAAAGTAATTGTTTATGCTGGATCACTTGAGAAGTATCTACTACGAGATTATCCATATTATGCTCAAGTGCGTAAGTCATGAGGTCAAAAACATCATGAACCATTTGAAATTCGCTGTACTCGTCAGATGCAGTAATAACTGTCATATAGAAGTGTTTTGCAAAGAAAAGATCTTGCACGCGTGAGAGGATGTTGTTTGCCGCTTTAATCCCCTGTTCTTCGTTCGTATTGTCAAAGATAATGGCGCAAAAGTTTTTTTGGAAAAAGATGAGAATATCACTTTCACGAAGATGTTTGGAGCAGAGACTCAAATCACCGTTTTCCTCAGAAATATAGGCAAGTGCGATCGAATATTTCGTATGATAACGAATAAAGCGGTAATGGAACTCTGTAATCTCTGCAATCAACTGTTCTTGAAAGTTTTGACGATGTTGATTGAGAGTATTAATCATGATTAACTGCTTAGTTCCGCTCTATTGTTTTCAATGGAGTCATGCAATTGTGTAAATAATTCAGGTACCATTGTGTCAATATCGTCGTATTGATTCGCATTGACAATAGATGTAAAGAATTGCGATGAACAAAACGTACATTTACAATGTGCTAAAAAATTATTGGCAGCCAGTTGGCCTGTTTCAGTGTTTGTAGAGTCAAAAATGATTGCACATGTATGTTGGTCCAAAGTAATCAAACGGTCAGTCTGACGTACACAGTTGGATAATTGACTAAAACTCACATCATCATAGCAGCGCAAAAGAACGATAGAATAATTGATCTGATAACGTTTTAGTCGATAATCATATTTTTTGATATGTTGAACTAACGGTTCTTGTAGAATAAAGCACTCATCTCTTAATGCGTTCGGCATGAACCCAAACCTTTTTATATTTTAGTTACATTGTAGCATATTATGTTCGGATTTTTTAAAATGTTGTTTTAGTGGATGTAGCAATTTCGCTGAGCCGATAGGCTGCATCGACATGACCGCTTTTCATAGCC
Organism: Sulfuricurvum sp. RIFOXYD12_FULL_44_77; assembly: GCF_001830725.1. Classification (NCBI taxonomy): domain Bacteria; kingdom Pseudomonadati; phylum Campylobacterota; class Epsilonproteobacteria; order Campylobacterales; family Sulfurimonadaceae; genus Sulfuricurvum; species Sulfuricurvum sp. RIFOXYD12_FULL_44_77. The sequence goes on along the minus strand of NZ_MIBU01000272.1, from coordinate 8,722 downwards.
TTCTTCCACCATTCCATCGCTTTATCGATATCCTTTTCTACCCCTTCGCCGTAAAAATAGATCATCCCCATATGAAATTGTGCTTCAGAATCACGTTTGTAGGCGGCTAATGGGTAGAGAAGCTCATAGGCTTTGGTAAAATCTCCCGCGTCATAAGCGGCGATTCCCTCATAAAGTTCATCCATCGTTAAAATCCTTTTAAACTATTGGCGTCATTATACCTTTGTGTGAGTTTTTTTAGAGTCTCTGAATATAATACGCCCTATGAACTATGAAGTATTAAGCGGAAAGTCGGTTTTACTGTTAGGGAAAACCCGTGCACTCAACTCTGATGAGTTCGATACCCTCCTCAAACTCCATAAAATCACCCGTGTAGAGAGCTATAGCGAAGATGTTGCCCTCATTATCGAGGGGCGGATGATGAATCCTTACGAGCAGGGGGAGTCTGCACGTCTTTATGAAACGCAGCGTGCCCCGATCGTGGACCTTTCAAGTGTCGAAGAGTGGTTATGCCGCTCCATCGAGCCCAATCGATTGCTGATGAGTCTCAAACTCTCTCGCAATCAGGAGCGACTCGTCGATTTCCTCCAAAATCCCTACATTACCGATGAACTTTTTTTTAAACTCCTCAAACTCTACGATTGGCGATGCGAGGGGCTATTTGATAATGACGCCAATCGTGATGTGACGGCAGCGATAATCGGACGATTTTACGTCGATTTGGATCGCAATCATAACGTGCAGTATGCGATGAGCGGATTAGCACATTTGATCGAGCGGTATGGAAACCCAGAATTGATTCATGCCATTACGGAACTCTCCCCTATAGCCAATGAAATCAAGAATTCCAATGATCGCTCTTTGATCGGCGTATTGGATGCGATTGCACTTCACCCCGATACGCAGGAGAATATTTTGCGTCTGTTGTTGGAGGAGAGGGCGGGTTTGTTAGCTCATCGGGAGCCGTTGGCACTAGAGAGCGAATTATTGGCACTTCAAAATGAAGAGCTCAATTCACTGCTCGCTCAAAACGCTACACTCTCACGAGAGGGCGCATTGCAGTTAGAGAGTGCATATCCCCATTTAATAGCATCGAAAACACTACTGAATGAGGATCGTTTCGGGCGGTTGTTGGAGAATTATGCCGTGAATTTGGCAGCGAATCCGAGCCTCACACCCGCGATGCAACAAAAACTCTATTCTCTAAATGATGATAGAATATCAGGAACGCTCGCTTCGAACCCTATTACGTTGAGAGAAATTTTGGATCACCTCTTTGAGAGGGGAGAATTTTCCGCTTCTCTCGCTTCCAACCCCTCACTCTCTCATGATAAGCTGGAGTTACTTGCTACAAGCACTGATGCTGACGTGTTAGTGGCACTTGCATCGAATATGGCCACACCGATCGAAACCCTCTATCAGCTCTCACTCGATCGACGGTTTGAGAGGGCGGTGAAAACAAACCCGACTTTTGGAAAACACATACAAACTCATAATATAGGATGGTTCTGATGCGCAGTTCACAGGCGAAAATAACGGTAGAATCTCTCATCGAATCGCAGATTCCGACCTTTTTGTGGGGGGCACCTGGGATCGGGAAATCCTCTATCATTAAACAGATTGCCTCGGAGAAAAATCTCGAGTGCATCGACTTGCGCCTCTCCTTGCTCGATCCCACCGATCTTAAAGGGATTCCATTTTATGAGAAAGAGTCCCATACCGCACTCTGGGCGCCGCCGTCGTTTTTACCGCGTGAGGGGGAGGGGATATTGTTTCTCGATGAGCTCAACGCCGCTGCCCCTGCCGTACAGGCTTCAGCGTATCAGCTGATACTCGATCGTAAGGTGGGGGAGTATATTCTCCCTGATGGATGGTCTATCGTCGCGGCGGGAAATCGTGAGGGGGATCGCGGGGTCGTTTATCGTCTCCCCTCACCGCTGGCCAACCGATTCGTCCATATCGAGATGGAGGTGAGTGCACTAGATTGGCGGGAATGGGCGGTAAAATCGCGCATTGACCCCCGCCTAATTGCCTATATCGGGTTTAAAAACAGCGCACTGTTTGGATTTGATCCTCTGAAAAATGTCCGCAGTTTTGCGACGCCGCGCAGTTGGGAAGCGGTTCATAAAATCCTCCAAAGCCCTTTGCCTCAGAATCTCCTTCTTGAGGCGATCAGCGGAGCGGTGGGGGAAGATGCGGCGGTCGATTTTCTGGGGTTTTGTAAAATCATGGATAACCTCCCCAATGTGGATGCGATTTTGCGCGGCGAAGAGTGTGAGGCTCCGAGTGAACTCTCTACCCTTTATGCCCTCTCCAATGTCCTCGTATCACGACTATTGCAGACTCCAAACGAAGAGGCACTCTCTCATGTGTTGCGCTATACGTTGAAGCTCAAAAATGAGTTTGCCGTTCTCATCGTCCAAGACCTCCAGCGTCAGGGTGTCGCGATGGAGCATTTGGATGCGTTTGGCGAATGGGTTGAGGCGTACGCGTATCTGCTATGATCGATTTTTCTCCTCTCAAAGCTAAATTACTCCTCGATTATCCGTATTTCGGTACCATCGCGAGCGGTATGGAGAGTGTCGTCAACGATAACATCGAGAGTTTTGCCACTCGAGAGGGGCGGTTCGAGTATCGTGAGGGGTACATGGAATCTCTGAGTGAGGGTGAGCGGATGTTTGCTTTGTGTAACTCTGCTTTGCATGAGGCGTTGAGCCATACGCATAGGCGGGGGAACCGCAGTCCATGGCTATGGAATATGGCGTGTGATTACGCGATTAATACGTTGCTGATCGAGAGCGGCTTTACACCGCCTCTTGCAATCACCTATGATAAGCGGTTTGGCAATCTTAGTGCCGAAGAGATTTATCATGAGCTTTCATTAGAGTTTTTAGATCAGGAACAAAACGACCGTGACAGTGATGAAGGGCGAGATAATGAGGGGCTGGATGAAAAACTCTCCCGTGCCCAGCGAGAGAAACGCTCCGAAGAGGCGCTGGAGAAATCAGACCCTTTCAGCGAAGCGATCCATCATCTGATCCAACCGAAACAAAAGTCTCTCATCGATTGGCGTAGTGAACTGCGCGAGAGGGTTGGGGGGTATTATGTGAGCGATTACACCCTCATCCCTCCGAGTAAAAAGCTCCTGTATGACGGTGTCTATCTGCCGGGGGTACATTCGCGCCATTTGGAGTTGGCCATTGCGATTGACAGTTCGGGATCGGTCGATGAGGTGCTACTCTCGCAATTTATTAGTGAGGTCGAGTCGATCACGGAACTGTTCGGCTCTTATACGATCGATCTGATCGTCTGCGATGATCGAATCCGCTCCTATGAGACATTTGAGCGGGGAGAAGCAATCACCTATGCTCTCAGCGGCGGTGCGGGAACTGATTTTAGACCTGTATTTGAGTTGATTGAGACATGGATGAATCAGCCGAAACTCTTGCTCTATTTCACCGATTTAGATGGCAAGTTTCCCCCTTATGAACCGCCGTATGAGGTGCTTTGGATTGTACCTATGATGATGGAGACTTCGTTTGGGCGAGTGATAGAGATAAAAGATCATCTTGATATTTAGTAATTTAAAAGACATAAAGTATTATCATCATTTAACACTTTTTAAATTTAATTGTTCCAATAAGGATGAGATATATCTATGATAAAAAAAGAACAGATTCAAAATATAGTAAGTATTATTCCTGATGCGTTAAAAACTTTATCAGGTTTTGTAAAAAAATCATTTGAAGAAAATGGGCAAGATGCATTAGAAAATGCAAATGGGGTTGCAGGTGTATTGGTTAAATTATTCGGTAAAGAATATATCGATCAATATTTTGCACAAATTACAAAAGACAAACTAAAAGATTTTGGCTCAGTGATTTATCTGAAAGCATCGCTTTTACAAGCAGGGAATTCTATTGAAGCAGTCTTTGGAGAGGATTATCAAAATAAGAACAAAGTCAATATTGAACAGATAAAACAGAAGATTGAAGAAACTATCGCGACGTTTGATGCTAAAAATATATTAACTATTTTTCAACCGAAATATCATCCGATAGTTCAGTTTACCAAAAATACGATTCGAGAAACCCTTTTATCCGTCGGTTTTGAGAATCAAGAATACAATACTTTTGTCAAACATTTTAATGAAAATATCACGGGTACTATTGTCTCTTGCTTCGGAGAAGAAGATTACAAAAAACATACCGATGCGGTCAAAAAATACCTTTTCAATGAACGTGAAGCAGAATTTCTCTCAGATATGTTTGCACTTCGGAAAATTGGATTTAAAGAAGATGAAGACCTGAAATATGAAGAAACGTACGGAAAATTTGAAAATATAACGAATTTATTTCCATCTGAATATGTTAAATTGTCACAAATAGAACACGAAGAAAATAAGTTATCTTCGGTAGAAGAACTGATCGAAAAATACTACAGCTCTAAAGAAAAACCGACACTCAGAGAAATAGTGTTTATCATTGCAGACTTCGGTAAAGGGAAATCGGTCTTTTTACGACAATATGCATCGAAACTGGCACAAAATTATGTCGAAACGGTAGAGGGGTACTTTCCCGTTTATTTCAATCTGAGAAATTTTGCTAGTTATCAGTCTGGCGCGAAAGGGGGAGTAATTGCAGACTTTATGCGAAAAGATTATGGGATTGATATTTTTAACATTCATGAGGATCAAAAGCGAAAATATGCATTTTTAATTGACTCATTAGATGAGAGTGGAGAACTCAATAAATATGCGATTGAAAATGTTATCAACTCAGTGCAGGATATTCAAAGCATTGATCCGGTGCTCTTTAGAGAGAATAGAATCATTATCACATCACGACCGTTTGACGATGGCTTGGAATCACAAATCAAAAAACATGAACCATACTCAGATGAAAACCATCACCAGTATTTCATTTCTGTACACGGATTTACAAAAGATCAATTCAATGATTGGGTGCGAGACAGTTTAAAACATTATCTGAATAAAAAACCGATACAGACGAATTCATTTACAGAACGTATCGTTGCAAGTATTCAAGACGATAGCTATCTAGTAGACATTCATAAGTTGCTTATAGAAAATAGAACGCTAACGGACGAGGAATTAAAACGACCGATTTTTGCTTATATGATCTATCAGCTCATTGTCAACAATGTTGATTTCTCGACGATTGGGAAAACGGGAGTGTATCTCTCATTTTTGAATCTTCTAACAAAGGATGCGAAGCATGTGAATGATGTCGATTGCAAATTTAATCTACAAGACGAAATCGAATCACGAAATATTTTGCATGCTATTGCGGCGTTATGGATGTATGAAAAACAGCAAGGCAAGCAGGGGACGCTCAGAAAAGCCGATATTTTTAGGGTCTTGGAAGGGGCAAAAATTAATGACGACGATAATAGAGTATTGGAAGAGAACAAAGGTAATAATGCCTCGAATATAAAATTTTTGTCTCACTCCTATTTTGGGGCAAAAGACGATCTTTTACATTTTCAGCACCAGTCTTTTGCAGAAATGCTACTTGCAGAGTATTATCTGAAAATTTTTATCAAGTACGCTTTGGATGATGATGTAAAATCGGAAGATGCGAGGGTTCTTTTAAATTTAGGAGAGCCAACAGAACAAACGGTTATCTTTTTTAAAGAGTTGTTGCAATTATTAAAAGACAGCTGCTTGCCTAATGAGATAGAAAAAAGAAAACTTTTATTCCCATTGATGGCATCCTTGGCTACCGAAAAGCATAATAAGAAAATGCGATGTAATAGATTATATTATACATGGCTTGAGCAAGTTCCTCTAAGTAATTCGACGTTTTATCCCGAAAAATTGATAAAAGATTGGTGTATTGACGAAGGAAAGATAGAGAAGATTATTATATTGGCAAAAACGATTCTCGAATCGAATAAAGAGTATTTAACAACCAAAGCGAACTTTCACACAGCATTGTTTGACAGAGAAGTTGTCGAAATTGAAAATGAGCGGTTGAATCGCGCTCCTCATAATATCGATAAATGGTTAGCACTATTGGTTGGGAATATTTTACATACGGATATTGAAAAACGTCTCTTTTTTAATGGGATGATAAATACGCCTGAAGTGTTTTTTGAGATGATGAAAGATTGGATGTATATGTATGGTATAGGTACTCCAAATTGGGCAGGTGGTTATTTTAAAGGAATTATTACAAAAAATAAAAATAAGAAAATTGATTTTAAAAGTATTGAAATGTATGATATTGACTTTTCGTATTCAGTATTGAATGATATAGAAATAAAAAATTGTAACATAATAAACTGCAAATTTGATTTTTGTGAATTTGCATTTGTTGATATATTTGCATTTATTTATAGAACTACATTTGATAATATTGTTAATCTTAAAGATTCGATAGTTCTTTTAAAAAATGAAATATTGGCTGTACAGTTAGCACAAAAATTTGCTCCAAAAGATATAGGAATTAGTTTTGAAAGAAGACCTTTTTTAACTGATGAAATTTATACTACTTTTACGCGTGGTGATAAAAATAGATCGCATATTGATAAAAATAGACTAAATGATAAGTTGAATGTCATAAGAGGATTTTTAGCATATGGATTAAAAAAACGAGTATTTACAGTGGATGAAATTATTGATGCCTATGAATATAATTCGGATGAAACAAAAGAACGATTTATTCAAGAAGTACAAGCATTGGCAAAAGATATTAAAGCTCCAGTTAGAAAGTCTAGACGATTGAAAAAAACAAAAGAAGTTCAAGCGGTAGATGAAGAATAAAATATTTGGAAAAATAATCGGTAGTATTATCGCGATCACGAAAAGCTATAACTATGAATGAAATTTCTATTATAGATGAACACACCATCCAAAACAAGATTTACACCCTTCGTGGTTTACAGGTGATGTTGGACAGAGATTTAGCGGAGTTGTACGGGGTCAAACCTATCCGTCTTCGAGAACAGGTGAAACGTAATATTGATAGATTTCCTGAAGATTTTATGTTTCAGCTCACCAATCAGGAGATCGATACACTGGTATCGCAAAATGCGATACCCTCCAAAAGCCATCTGGGCGGAAGTTTGCCGTATGTTTTTACCGAGCAGGGGGTCGCAAGTATTTCGGGTGTTTTGACCAATAAAATTGCTATCGAAATCAACATAAAAATTATGAGAGCTTTTGTTGAGATGCGTCGTTTCTTTTCTCAAAACGGATTACTTTTTCAACGCCTTGATCGATTGGAAAGTATCCAAATGGAACACAAAATAGAATCCGATAAAAAATTCAATGAACTCTTTAACGCTATAGAATCCAAAGAGCTCAAACCCGATCACGGGATATTTTATGAGAACCAAATTTTTGATGCTTATGTGTTTGCTAGCAATTTAATCAAAAGTGCCAAACGCTCTATCGTCCTCATCGATAATTATGTCGATGAGAGTGTATTGGTACTATTATCCAAACGAATCGATGGATGCCGAGCAACGATCTACACCAAAACAATCACTTCGCAACTCTCACTAGATCTTAAAAAACATAATGTTCAATATCCACCCATAGAGATCAAAGAGTTTTCTGCTTCGCATGATCGCTTTTTAATTCTCGATGAGGAGGAGATATACCATATTGGGGCAAGTCTTAAAGATTTGGGTAAAAAGTGGTTTGCGTTCTCGAAGTTTGACAAAGGGTCGGTTGAGATGTTGGGGCGGTTGGAGGGATGATTGAAACCGCGTTAAAGATCTTAGAAACCTCCAATCTCTTTATCACCGGCGGTGCGGGATCGGGGAAAACGACCCTCACCCGCGCGCTCATCGAGGATGCCGTGCAAAAAGGAAAATCGGTTGCCCGTCTCGCCTCGACGGGGATGGCGGCGACGCTGATCGGGGGGCAGACCCTCCATAGCTTTTTCGATCTGGGGATTGCTAATTCTCAAGAAGAGCTAGAGCGTAACGGCAAACTCGACCCCTCTAAAAAAATCATCAAACTTATCCGCTCGATGCAGATCATTGTTATCGATGAGATTTCGATGGTGGGTGCGCCACTGCTGGATATGATACGGCTTCGTCTGCTCCAAGCAGAATTTAGCGGACGGGTCATCGTAGTCGGGGATTTTTTACAGCTTCCACCCGTGACGCGCGGGAATGAACCGATCTATTTTGCGTTTGAGTCACCGAGCTGGGAGCGACTGGGCTTTGAAACACTCCACTTGGAGGGGTCATTCCGTACCCACGAAGCGGAGTTTTTGAGCCTACTCGAAAAAGTACGCCATGCCCGTCTCGATGATGAAGCTCACGAAGCACTCGAAGAACTAATCAAACCGTTGAATGAAGATATGAGCACGATGACCCTGCTGTTTGGGAAAAACATTAGTGCCCAAAACCATAACCGCTCTCAGTTGGAACATCTAAACGGTGAGATTATCGAGGTTGAGACTTATGTCACACTCCATGATAAAAAGATGCAGGAACGCGATGTGGAGCGGTTTATGATCGAGAGTCGCATCGAGTCTGTTTTGGCTCTGAAAGTGGGTGCTCCAATCCTCTTTACCCGCAATGCATGGAACTATTATAACGGTGAGAGGGGACGAATCACCTCTATAGAAGAAGAGGTCATCTGGGTTAAAAAAGAGGATGGTGTTAGTGTTAAAGTAGAGCGGGTCGATACCACTAAAACCCGCTGGGTAGAAAAAGGGAGCACGGCAAGTGAAGAGAAACT
>NZ_MIBU01000271.1:0-4151 GCF_001830725.1 Sulfuricurvum sp. RIFOXYD12_FULL_44_77 | reverse complement strand
GGCCGGCGGTGACGGTGGAAGCATCATCGGTGCGATTGTCTTTATCTTTATCGTTTTATTGATTACCGATATTCTCGGATTAACAAAAGTGTTTAACTTTACCCGTTCAGTACGTTAGACGTGGCAACGAGAGACTATCTTTTCTTTTTATGTGCAACTGCCGCTTTATTTATATTAAGCGGTTGTGTTGCTAAAGATCCTCTCCCTCAGGGGAAAGTGTATCCTTCAACTTCTATAAATGTCCCTTTTATTTCCCCACGTCAAGATTTATGCGGTTCAACATCCATTCAAATGGTTGCGCAGTATTGGCAGGCTAACAGAAATTATTCCCCTAAATTATCTCTGCAGGAACTTGATCAACGGACACTGCTTCCTCTCAAAGGAGGGACGCTGCAAGTAGAACTGGTGAGTACCGCCCGTGCAAACGGACTCATAGCCTATCCGCTGGAGCCGAATTTTGATGCATTATTGAGTGAGCTTAGCGCTCATCATCCGGTTATCGTATTGATCAATCGGAGTTATTCGTGGTATCCTATGTGGCATTATATTCCTGTGAACGGATACGATACAACGAGGAAGGAATTTTTAACCCATTTTTCAGATCAGCCAAACGAGCCGATAGGGATTAAAACTTTTGCCGAGTTGTGGAAACGGAGTGAGTATTGGGGGGTTGTCCTTCTTCCTCCGGGAGAGATACCTGCATCGGCTACATCAAAAAAATTCTTGCGATCCGTATATGAATTGGAAAAAGTCGGTATGGTTGAGGAAGCAATTCGAAGCTATCAAAGTGCACTTATGCGTTGGCCTGAAGATTCAGATATCCATTTTATCCTAGGCAATAGCTATTCCCGTGTGGATCGTCTGAGCGAAGCAGAGGAGAGCTATCGTCGTTTTTTATTGCGCAACCCTAACCATCCTCTTGCTCTCAATAATTTGGCACTTCTTTTATCGAAAACAGGGAGAAAAACAGAAGGATTGGCGTTATTGGATAATGCAGTCAGTAAAGATCCGGAAGTTCAAAAAATGCTCCGAGAGACACGTGAAGAAATTTTGAAAAAGTAATTATTTCACAATCATCGGAACATTGATTATTATTTTATTCTCTTTTATATCGACAAAGAGGTTGTTTTCTTCGGATAAATGGGTGATTTCTTGCAGATATTTTCGTATTATTTTCTCTGATGAAATCTCGATGGAAAAGAGAGAGTATTTCTCCCCTTCAAATTTGATATGTTCCCCGACACGGAAGAATAATCGTGTTAGAATTTTTTCGTTTCCGCCCATTGAGATATAAATTTTATTGAGAAGTTTGATAAATATCTCAGTTTGAAGGCGGATCTCAGGAATAGTAGGATCGAGCTCTTTTAGGTATTTTGTAGATGAGCCGATTGAGTTGGAACTGATACATAAATCGATTAGGGTATAGACATTAATCAGTTGACCGTCGGGTTTTTGTGCTGTAAACTGAAAAGAGGGGAGTTGATAGAGACGAATCCCGATTTGCTCTTCATCTTCATAGCCTACGGTGATGCCGAAAAATTTAAAACGTCCAAATTCGAGTTCTAAAAAAGTAGTTTTGAATCCAAAAGATGAGTTAGCGTAGGTGGTGGCTATTTTATAAATGGCAGATGCCTCTATCGCACCGAGGAGATATTGTGCCTCGGTATTGAGCGATACGATTTTTCCGCCGGAGTTAAAAAGGATAAATGGATTAAAGTCGTACTCAATCCATTGCTGATCGAATGTCATCAGTCCTCGATATAGTTTTTAAGTTTACGACCCACTTTAGGGTGTTTTAGTTTTTTGATCGCACTGCTTTCAATCTGACGGACACGCTCACGGGTAACGTTGAGCTCTTTTCCGATCTCTTCAAGAGTACGGTCACTCTCATCGTCCATAATTCCGAAACGCATTTTGATAACCGCTTTTTCACGCTCATTGAGCTGTTCGAGAACACTTTCGATTTGAACTTTTAAATCATCTTTCAAGATAGCATCAGACGGTGAAAGGGACATTTTGTCTTCGATGAAATCTCCGAAACGTCCGTCCTCTTCATTCCCGATAGGGGCTTCAAGAGAGATAGGCTCTTTGGTAATTTTAATAACGTTTTTAACTTTCTCAACCGACAAGCCCACTTCTTCCGCGATGGTTTCGACATCCGGCTCTTTTCCGTGCTCTTGGAGATGTTTGCGCATAATCTTATTAATACGGTTAATCGTTTCGATCATATGGATCGGAATACGGATGGTACGTGCTTGGTCGGCAATGGCACGGCTGATGGCTTGACGAATCCACCATGTTGCGTAGGTTGAGAATTTATACCCTTTTTGGTATTCGAATTTATCGACCGCTTTCATCAAACCGATATTTCCCTCTTGGATCAAATCGAGGAAAGGGAGACCGCGGTTGGTATAGCGTTTGGCGATCGAGACAACGAGACGGAGGTTCGATTTCGCCATACGGGTTTTAGAAACTTCGGAGATATTTTTACCCCGTTTGATCTGTTCCAAAATATCGGCCAGTTTGTCCGGCTCCATATTGAAGCCCCCTTTGGAAGCCTCTTTGGTTTGGATCAGTTTTTTGATCTCCATATAGGTGCTGACCATTGTCGCTTCAGGGACTTTGGTTGAAATCTCTTCTTTGGTCAAGTCGCAGATTTTATTCAAAATCAACGTATGATTCTTTTTAAGTTGATCGTTGAAAAGGGGAAGCTTGTACTCAAGACGTTTCAACTCGCGATCAAATCCCTCATCACTGCGCAATGCGGTTTCCATTGAACGGACAAGTTCATTGATAAGTTTAGAGGTTGGCCCGAGATCCAACAATGCCTCTTTGAGCATTTTTTTCTTGAAGCTGACATTGAGGAAGAAAAGGACGTAATCGGCATCCATCTCTTCAATCGAGCACTCTTCCAACATTTTCTCAGTCGCTTTGACCCACTCTTTTTTTGCTTTTTCAAGCGCTTTAAAAGAGGTTACGACTTTTTCAACCCGTTTTTTGTCTTTGAGCGAAGGGGCTTTTTCATTTGTTTCTTCTTCATCCGCATCGTCATCGCTGTCGTCATCGTTATCTTCTTCTTCTGCCTCTTCAAAGCTTTTGAAAAGTTCTTTTACGCGGCGTTCACGGTTAATAAGCGGGTCTTTATAATCAAGGATAAAATCGATCAAATACGGGACGGAACAGATTGCATCGATAATAATCCCTTCCCCCATCTCCATACGTTTGGAGATTTCAACTTCTTCTTCTTTCGTGAGAAGGGGAATCTGACCCATTTCACGCAGGTACATACGTACCGGTGAATCCGAACGTGACCATTCAAGAAGTTCGTGTTGTTTGAGAATATCAAACTCATCACCGCTTGCTTCTTCGATGTATTTAAGCTGAGCGGCACGTTTGGCCGCTGCTTCTTGTTGATTGAGCATTTTGGCATGTTCAGAAGAGGTAAAGAGGCAGATTTTATGTTTCTGAGCCAATTTAAGGATGTTTTTTGCTTGCGCAAGGGTAGGTTGCTTGTCAAATGGATCGACAATTGTTTCATAGGTGAGACAATTTTTAGATTTATGTTCGGCAAATAGGGTTTCGAGATGTTTATTTAGATCTTTGACACTCATACGAGGAGGACTCCCTTAACGTTAAAAAGAGGTGGATTATACCGAGATTTTTCTTAAATAGCCTTCCACTGTTTTTATATTTCTTGTTTTTGCACTGTGGAACACTTGTTGCTCTCTAAGTCTCAATACTCCACAAGGATGATAAATGCAGACCGGATATTATGCGGCAACAGGGGGAATGGTAGCGCAGTTTAATCGTATGGATACGATCGCTTCCAATCTTGCCAATGCCAATACTGCGGGATACAAACGGGATCAGTTGATAACCGGAGATTTTGCCCGTTTGTTTAAAACGGTGCAAAGCGAGCTTCCGATTGCGAATAACACGGAAGAAGCGGCACAGTATTTTAACCGTTCCCTTTCGCGTGTCCCGCAAATTACCGATGCCTATACCGATCACACTCTAGGATCAATGCAGCGAACCGATAATACCTTTGATATGGCACTCTCTAAAGAGGGGCAGTTTTTTGCGGTTCGTACGCCGCAAGGAGTTCGTTTGACCCGTGATGGGATTTTTACCATCAACGATGAGGGGAAATT
>NZ_MIBU01000270.1:0-30486 GCF_001830725.1 Sulfuricurvum sp. RIFOXYD12_FULL_44_77 | reverse complement strand
ATACCCATAATGTTATAGCCCGCATCGACATAATGAACTTCACCGCTCACGCCGCTGGATAAATCACTCAGAAGATACATAGCCGAGTTTCCTACCTCTTCGATGGTAACGTTTTTACGTAACGGTGCGTTAGACTCGTTCCAGTTTAGGATTTGTTTAAAATCGCCGATACCGCTGGCCGCTAGCGTTTTGATCGGTCCTGCACTGATTGCATTGACACGCTGACCTTTGAGAGCACCCAACTCTACCGCCATATAACGGACAGTTGATTCTAGTGCCGCTTTCGCAACCCCCATAACATTATAATTCGGAATGTATTTTGGTCCGCCGAGGTAACTGAGGGTGATAATAGATGCACCCGGAGCTAAAACACTCTCAAGACGGTTGGTCAAATCGATCAACGAGTAAACCGAAATATCCATAGCAATCTGAAACGCACTTTTAGAAGTTTTCATAAAACCTTCCGTTAATGCCTCTTTCGGTGCAAAAGCAACCGAATGGACAAGAAAATCAATTTCTCCGAAATCGGCACGTACTTTTTCAGCAATAGAGGCCATATCCGCCTCATCCGATACATCAAGTTTGTAAACAGGGGAGTTGTTAAAACCCGCAGCAATAGGTTCTACCCGTTTTTGCAACGCTTCATTGAGATAAGTAAACGCCATTTGCGCCCCTTGAGCATGAAGTGCTTGCGCAATCCCGTACGCGATCGATTTATCGTTGGCTAATCCGACGATCAACCCCTTTTTACCTTGCATTAACATCTATTATTCCCCTTTTTCTGTATTTAATTCTGTGGCTTGTGCGATCATCTCGCAAAAATCGTTGGCACTCAGTGATGCTGATCCTACAAGAACACCATCTACGTTGTCGAGTGCCATAATATCACCTGCATTGTCCACTTTTACACTTCCGCCATAAAGCAATGGTGCTGATGTTTTCTCTCGAAGGGCACTGTGTACCCATACAATATCTTCATTTGAAGGTGTAAGCCCAGTCCCGATAGCCCATACCGGTTCATACGCTAAAATCAAATCACTATAAGAGAGGTCAATCCCCTCAAATTGTTTTTCGATATACGCCATTAATGATTCATTTCCCTCTTCACGAATCTCAAGAGGTTCGCCGACACAATACACGATAGCGAATCCATGCTCGGCAAAGAAACGAAATTTTGCCGCTATCTGTTCTTGCGTCTCTCCGATGATATGTCGACGCTCGCTGTGTCCGATAAGGATCGTTTTAATACCGAATTCTTCGAGCTGCTCTAGCGCGATCTCTCCCGTATAGGCACCGTTTATGACGGGATAGCCGTTTTGTACACCGATCAATACATTGCGAGAAAGATCTTCCAATGCGGTAAACGGAGGAAATACGATGATCGTATCCGAGATATCGTTTGCACCGACAAAGGACTCCACGACTGCCATATAGGCTCGTGTCTCTTGGCGCGTTTTATTCGCTTTAAAGTTGGCACACAATATCACAACGATCTCCTTCTAACTCTCAATTTTTATTTCAACAACGGTTTAACACCCGGAAGAATTTTTCCTTCCAATAACTCCAAAGAAGCCCCGCCGCCGGTAGAGATAAACGTAATCTCTTCATCAAGGCCGATACGCTGAACCAAATCTGCGGTATCACCGCCGCCCACTACGGTAGTTGCATAGGAATCGGCTACAAAATGGGCGATTTTATTCGATCCCCGCGCAAAGCGATCCATCTCATAGACCCCCATCGGGCCATTCCAAAGAATCGTTTGCACATCGGCTAAAATCTGGCGATACAATCTCACCGTTGCCGGCCCGATATCCAAGCCCATCCAACCCGATGGGATCTCTTGGATACTGCACAGGCGGCTCATCGCATCCGGTGCAAATTTCTCAGCGGCAACCACATCGACGGGAAGGTAAAATTTCACCCCTAATCGCTTCGCTTCGTCCATAATTTTAAGAGCTTCTTCAATCAAATCATCTTCAACCAACGAGTTTCCGACATCGTGACCTAATGCTTTGAGAAACGTAAACGCCATCCCTCCGCCAATCAGTACTTTATCAACTTTCGGTAACAAGTTGATCAATGCCTCAAGTTTACCGGAAACTTTTGATCCTCCGACAATTGCCGCAAACGGGCGAGTAGGGTTTTCCAACAGTGTTCCAAAAAATTGAATCTCTTTTTGGAGTAAGAATCCCGCAGCTTTATGGGCTTGATCAAAGTGCTCCGTAATCCCCTCGACTGAAGCATGCGCACGGTGACTCACCCCAAATGCATCGTTAATATAGACTTCCGCCATGTGTGCTAAGAGTGCACTGAGTTCCGGATCGTTTTTCGTCTCCCCTTTTTCAAAGCGGAGGTTTTCCAGTAACAAGACTTCTCCCCCTTTGAGTTCGGAAGAGAGTTTTTTCGCACTCTCACCGACAACATCCTCTGCCATTTGAATATCAATTTTTAGAAGTTGATGAAGACGTCTTGCAATAGGAGCAAGAGAATACTTCTCATCCGGCTCCCCTTTGGGACGACCAAAATGGGATGCTAAAATAATCGCACACTTTTGATCCAAACAATAACTGATAGTTGAAAGTGCCGAACGGATACGACGATCATCGGTAATATTGCCGTAATCATCCATAGGGACATTAAAATCACATCGGATAAATACTTTTTTGCCGTAGATGTCACATTCTTTGATATTCAATAATTCCATTTTTTCCTCTTACTGTAAGATTAAAATTAAACTTTCGGTGTATAGGCACTCACATAGAGTGCCATTTCGATTAGACGATTGGAATAACCCCATTCGTTATCGTACCACGCCATAACTTTAATCATATTCCCATCGATAACTTGAATCAAGTCATCCGCCACTGTGGCACTGAAAGGTGATCCGACAAAATCCTGCGAGACACGATAGCGCTCATCCACTTCTAAAATACCCTTCATTACCCCATTTGCATAGGATTTAAAAAGGTCACTTAACTCCTCTTTTGATGTGGATCGTCCCACTACAACATTCAAATCAACCATCGATACGTCCGGAGTCGGGACACGCACACTTTGCCCGTGTAGCTTCCCTTCGAGATTCGGAAGGACAAGACTAATCGCTTTTGCCGCACCGGTCGTGGTAGGAATCATATTCAGTGCTGCCGCACGTGAGCGGCGCATATCCGTTCCGTGTGCGGAGTCAATAATCGCTTGCCCGTTGGTATACGCATGGATGGTTGTCATTAACCCTTTTTCGATTCCGAACGTTTCATCCAAGATTCGGGCAATCGGCCCCAAACAGTTCGTCGTACATGAAGCATTCGAGAGTATATCCTGACCCGCATATAAATGCTCATTGACCCCCAGCACAAACGTCGGTATTGCGTCATCTTGTGTCGGGGCGGAAAGAATAACCTTTTTAACCCCTTTTTCGAGATGGTGTTTTGTCACCGCTCCACTCAAAAATAAACCGCTGCACTCAAAAACAACATCTGCCCCAAGAAAAGCGAAATCGAGCTTTTCGGGATCTTTTTCGCACAATATACGAACTCTATTTTTCCCGATTTGGAGATACTTTTTATCCACTATCGCGGCATCTGCCGTGAACGAGCCATGTACAGAATCGTTTTGCAATAGATAAAGAAGCATGTCGATCGACGCCATATCATTAATAGCAACCAGTTCGACATCATTACGCATAGCGGCTAGACGGGTAACACAACGTCCGATACGTCCAAACCCGTTTAATGCAATCTTCAGCGCCATCACCTAATCCTAACCACAAATATAAGGGGTTATTTTACCAAAAATCGGTTATAATTTCGATTAAAAGAAGTTAAGTCTTATGAAGCTTGCACTCTATGGCGGAACTTTCGATCCGCCGCATGCCGGACACGTTGCTGTAGTACAGGAAGCTTTAAAGATTTTACCTATTGACAAACTTATAATTGTCCCTGCATCGCGCAATCCGTTCAAGCCTTACGCTACTGTTGAGGGGACGATACGGTATGAGTGGCTAAGAGAAATTTTCAGCCACTATGAAAAAGTTGAGATCAGTGATTTTGAAATTCTGCAACAACGCAGTGTATACACGATTGAAACACTCAAACATTATGCAGCTTTGGGTGATGAGATTTACCTCATCATTGGAGCAGACAATCTTGAAAAATTGTCATCATGGCACTGTTTTGATGAATTAAACGCAATGGTCCATTGGGTCGTTGCAACTCGCGAAGGTCGAGAAATACCTCAGAATATGATTCGGCTCAACATCGACGTACCGATCAGTTCAACCGATATTCGTACCTCACTCTCGTCGCTAGGGTTAGAGCCGGAGATCGAAAAAAAAATTATAACCTACTACAAGGAACACCCGTGAACCCAAGAATTGAAAAGATCAGTGCTATTCTCGATCAAAATAAAGCCGAAGCAATCGAAGTATTCGATCTTCAAGGCGGTGATTATTTCGCCGATTACGTTATCTTAGCATCATCATTAGGAGAACGTCATACCATTGCTTTGCTTGACCACCTCAAAAAAGGGCTTAAACCTGATGAGCAATTTTTATATGTTGACGAGAGCGGTGATTGGGTCGCTATCGACTTAGGAGATATCCTCATTCATATTTTGACACCGCAATACCGTGTTAAATACGATTTAGAAAGCTTTTTGGGTGAGATTACTGCACGCAAAAATAAAGCGTAATCTGTACAGCAGAGTGTATGTTTGTAATTAAAAAGGCTCTATCCTCCGTTCTTGTCCCTTTTCCTCTTTTTTTTATACTACTAGGGATCGGAATCTATTTTTGGTACCGAGGATATTACTCCCGAGCCAAAAAAATATTCCTCTTTGCATTAGTTTGGATAACCCTGTTATCCTATCCCCCTTTTTCATCTCTCCTATTAAAACCGCTTGAAAACACTTATCCGAAAGTACACTTTACTTCTGTTCATCCTCACTATATCCATGTTTTGGGAAACGGCCATACTACAAATCCAAATCTCCCTCTCTCCTCAGAATTGGGACTTGTTTCTCTTGCACGGGTTAATGAGGGGGTGACTCTTTATAAAAGTTATCCGAACATGAAACTTATTTTCAGCGGATACGGTGGTGAAGACCCTATTAGTAATGCTCGCAAAAACGCTCAAATGGCTATTGCGTTGGGAGTAGACCCTAAAGATATCATTATATTAGAATCACCAAAAGATACACAGGATGAAGCGATTGCCGTCAAAAAAATCATAGGGAAAAAACCTCTTATTCTAGTAACATCCGCATCCCATATGGTACGTGCATCATTACTGTTTCGACAAAACGGTATCAATGTTACAGAAGCTCCGACAGATTTTCAAGTCAAACAAGAGGAGTTGTTATGGCAATTTCCGTCATCATACGGATTACGACGCTCAGAAGCTGCATTTCATGAATATTTAGGGTTATTATGGGGGAAAGTTAAAGGAAGTCTTTGAAGATGGTGCGCCCGAAGGAATTCGAATCCCTGACCGCCGGTACCGCAAACCGGTGCTCTATCCAGCTGAGCTACGGACGCATCTTTTAAAGAGAACGAAATTATAGCTGATAAAGCTTATAACTATCTGAGTTGGTTGATTTTAAGAACAAATTCTACCTCTGCTTTCGATAAACGAAGTTCTTTGGCAATAGCATCAATTTCGATCCCTTGGTTATAACGGCTAATCACTTTCTCATCATCCAATCCGCTGATTGAAGTGGGGAGTGAAAGGTTTCGGATACGCTCTTCAAGGTAGCGCAAACGGTTCTCGGTTTTTTCCTTGTACCCGCTAAAGCTATCTTCAATATGGGTTAACGACTCCAAAATCGGAACCGAGAGTTCATTCACTTCACGACCGAGTTCGGCGTGGAGTGATGTTTGTTCCCGAGGAACACTCTCTTGAAGTGACGTAATAATCTCTAACTCTTGCTTCAGCCGTTTGTCCATGACAAAAAGTTCACGGTGCAGATCATCGACTGCTTTGGCAATAGATCGGATCTGAGAGGAGACTTCCCCCTCTTTCGTAATAACATAGTAGATTAGCCCGACTACCATAACCGCCAGAGCAATGAGCGCTATCTCAATGGTGTAATTCATTCATACCCCTTCAGGTGACGAATAATTGCCCTCTCCCGTGCCATCATATAGATACCCCATTCATTGATATCTTTCTTATGCATTCGAACTATTTTAGCCAATGTAGGACTCTGCGCCTCAAAATAAAACCCCACCTCTCTTGTAGGGTGAATCGGCATTTCAATTCGTCCGTAATAATAGGTACCGTTTGTCAATAACGGTTCAAGAAGCTCAAAATACTCATACCCGATACGCCCGATCTTGGCATTGCATGACAGCGGAATTTTCGTTGGTGTAGTGTTAAGCAATACCTGCTCTAAACGATCTATTTTACGATAAAGTTCCACCAGCAGTTGGACGACGATTCCATCGCTATCTCCCACCTCCCCTTTACCTTTAGCATTTCGGAGCCATTGGGCAATGGCATCATTCTCCGCTTCACCCAACTGAACATATTCTTTTTCAAAGTCGGTCGGATTTAAGTCTTCAACATCAAATCCAATTTCCAACGGAGCTTCAATCAAACGTACATCACTCATAGACTCACCTTATCTAAAATAATCAATCCTATAAAAACAAAACCAAGATAACCGTTTACGGTAAAAAATGCACGGTCAATTTTAGTAAAATCACGCCGTACCAAATAGTGCTCATAGGTTAGCATCAGGGCTGAAAACACAACGGCAGCACTCGCGAAGATCCCCAACCCCGCCTCGTTTACAAACCATCCCCAAAATAAAATAGTTAACATATGAAACAGCAGCGAAATTTTGAGCGTCGCTCTAGCACCAAATCGAGAGGGGATAGAGTGTAACCCGTTTGTTTTATCAAACTCCATATCCTGAAGCGAATAGAGCAGATCAAATCCCGCTACCCAAAACACAACTCCGATACTGAGCAGCAGTGACCATAACGGCACAGCCCCCAATACCGCTATTGCCCCTGCCATCGGTGCAAGACCCAACGATATCCCCAAAACAATATGGGCCATCGAACTAAACCGCTTGAAATACGAATAACTAAGCAGTACCACAAGGACGGGGAGACTCAGATAAAATGCCAGATCGTTGATAAAATAGGCAACTGCCATAAATACCAACGCATTGACAGCGGTAAAAATGGCGATAGAAGAACCATCCAAACGTCCATCAACACTCGGTCTTCCTGCCGTGCGGGGGTTATGGATATCGAAAGCGCGATCGACGTAACGGTTAAATCCCATGGCAGCATTGCGGGCGCTGATCGCCGCTAACGCTCCTAAAATAAGGAGTTTAAATCCGAACCATCCATTAGATGCAACAATCATCGCGATAAAAATAAAAGGGAGGGAAAAAACGCTGTGCTGAAACATCACCAGCTCATTGAAATTTTGTAATCTTCTCGCCAATCGTTTCACACATGCCCTTTTAAATCATAATCTCTTTATTTTATCGTAAAAACTCTTTAAGGGTGCGGGTATAATAACGCTAATGAAACAAATTGCACTCATCGGTTCCACTGCTTCAGGAAAAAGCGATCTCGCTTTAACCCTTGCACTAGAGAATAATGCCCTTGTATTATCAATTGATTCACTCAGTATCTACCAAGAGATCGACATAGCTTCTGCGAAACCTTCTAAAGCTGAACTCGAGTCAGTTGAGCATTTTGGAATCGATCGGCTCCGTCCGGATGAGAATGCCAGTGTTATAACCTTTATCAATGAATACCGTCGCCTTCATGAAAAAGCGTCAGCGGAAGAAAAAAATATTATTATTGTCGGCGGGAGCAGTTTTTACCTCAAAAGTATGATTGAAGGACTCTCCAAAATCCCCGATTATTCTCCATCCACCCTATGTCAAGCAAAAGATATGCTCCTTGATCTGGGTCAATGCCATCGTCTTTTAAATGATATTGATCCGCTCACAATGGCTAAAATCGCTCCGACAGATGCGTATCGAATCGAAAAAATGCTCCTCATCTATCTCGAATCAGGTTTATCCCCCTCTGAATGGTTTCGAAGTAATCCCCCCAAACCCATCATAACAGAGTGTCCGATACTCAATTTACATGTTGATCGCGATATTTTACGCCAACGTATTTCGATGCGAACCCAAAAAATGGCAGATTCAGGGTTAATCGATGAAGTAGCAGAGCTGGAACGACTTTATGGAAGAAGTCCCAACAGTATGAAAGCGATCGGAATTATCGAGACGTTAGAGTATTTGGACGGAAAATTGACAAAGTCGGAACTGATTGATCATATTGCGACCCATACCGCTCAGTTGGCCAAACGGCAGCAAACATTTAATGCCCATCAGTTTGAATTGCACAGCAGCGGCTCGGCAGATGAACTAAAACCTATTGCCGAGAAAATTTTAAAATAACGCGAGTGCATCTTTAGCTAATTTGCCCCACGCAGAGTTCTTATCGGCTTTTATGCTGGCATTAAATGCCTCTCTGGCTTGGCGTTTATTTCCCAATTTTTGCTCAATTGCTCCAATCAAATACTGCTGACGAGAACGTTTTTCATTGATCATTTTGCGAGCATTTAATGTCCTTAGCACTTTTAACGCATCACCGTCTTTTCCTAAGTTTTGATACGATTGCGCCAACGTGAACTCAATATAAGGGCTTTGGGTATAGGTTTTAGTCCGCTCTTGCAACGCCATCACTTTACGGGCGTAGGTCTGTGTGAGTGCTTCATCCTTACGTTTAAGTCCCAAGCTCACCATTTGGGTGTAGCGTTCAATATCTTTAAAATCATTTGGAAATGAAGCTTCAATCGACTTGATATGACGAATCATCCCCTCACCGTCTCCCATGCGTTGTGCAGCATCAAACAGTGTGCGGTAGATATCATTCAGAGGAGGATTTTTTTCGACACCTAAGAGGGTAATCAGTTCATTCCCCCCCTTGATCGCCTCTTTGTATTCTCCCAATCCGAATTGTGTTTTAACCATACGTGAAAGCCAAACTTGACGCTCTTTGATGGAGTTAGATTTAAGATGCTTCTGGGCTATTTTTTTGGCGTTTGCGTATTGTGTTGTTTTGATAGCACAATGAAAGAGTGATTCATCCCATTCGCTAAGGAGTTTGATTTTGTACATCTTCTGAAGCTTCATAGCCTCTGCACATTTTCCCTCTTTGAGATACTCTTTTTCTAACCCGATCGCACTTTTTGAAATAATGGCATTTGTCTCAGGGTACTCGGCAGAATCCAAGCGATAGAGATCACTCTCGATATTTAATATCTCTTTGTATTTTTTCTCTTTTAACAAAAGCTGCGCTTTTTTGTACAACGCTTTTCGTCCGACGCTGTCATTCCCGTAGCGTTCAATCAAATCGTCGTATTTTTTAATCCCTTTGGTCGCATTTTTATCGCCCTCTTCAAAAAACAATCCGTCTTTAGCCCGTCGTACCTCTTCGGCGAATTCTCCGTATTTGTACGAATCAAGATACTCGTTAAAACGCTTCAGTGCTTCATTACGTTTACCTGATTTTGCGAGTTGAAGTCCAAGGTTTTTCAATAATAATTGGTGTTTATCCAATTTTTTATCGGTATTGTTCAACAAAGCTTCCGTGATACGTGCGGCGGTTTTAGGATCTTTCCGATTCATAAACGCTTCCGCCATATCCATCGCTTTATCGTAGACTTCACTAAAATAGTTAGGATTGACGGTCGCTATTTTATCAACATACTCTGCCGATTTTTTGGTATTTCCCTCAACCAGTTCAAGTTGAGCCAATTTAAATGCCGCTTTGGACGCAACCGCCATATCCGATGTCGATCCCAGCGCTTTTTGATAATACTGCATCGCTTTTTTAAGATCACCCGAAGATTCTGACTGTTCTGCTTTATAGATCATCCCTAATGAAGCAAACGGACTCTCAATTTGCTCATCAAAAAGTCGCTCAAAAAAGTAATCGGCATCAAGTATTTGACCGATCTTGCTGTAGGCATTAGCCGTATACGCCAATACTTCTGCGACACTCGTATCACCGGAGTATTCACGCAAAAACCTTTTTGATAATTCAAGAAGTTTTTCATACTCTCCTAGCTGATGGTAAGAGCGTATTTGATAGAGCATCAGCTCATTTTTAAAGACTGTATTGGGATACTCTTGAAGGGTATTTTTGGCACGGTCGAGCACTTTGTTGTAATCTTCTGCAGCGTATGCTTTTTTCATCTCCATATAATCGGTGACATCTTGTACCCGTCGAATTTTGATCGGATTCCCTTTTAGATCAAGCCCGCCGACATAAGGGGGGATATTTTTAGACACTTTGACCGGAAAATTGATAGACGAAGCAGTAGGTGAAGATAAAGTAATCAACGGAAGGGTTTTAGTGTACCCGACCACATTCCAATGTTTTGCCTTTTTCACATCGCTTTGATAGGTCTGTGACTCTTTAGAGAGGTCAAAAACTTCAGGAAATAAGGTCATTTTTGATTTTGGTAGGATCGTTATCGTGTACCCTTGAGCTGTTGAAGATCCCTTAACACTCAATAATCCATTGTCAATCGGGGAGAATGTTTGTTTCGGAGCAGTTGGGAAACGACAATCTACACGCCGAGTCTCTCCAAATTCATTGTTGGTTGCCTGACACGAAAACGCTGTAGTGTGACGAAGGTGGAGAATACTATACTTTTCACCCTCTTCTTTACCGCTTTGAAGAGATAGCTCCAAGCCGAAGAGGGGAAGACAAAGAGATAGTGCAATCCAGTATCTCAATCTTTCCCCCTTATGCTTTCCTTTTAATAACCGCTATTATACACGAATAGCGTAATAACTTCCAAGAGAGGATTCACGGCAAATACGGCGAAAATAGTTCCGACTGCTGCGATACCGATAATGGTTTTAAGAGAGAGCGATGCATTCATGAAATAGAATTTCTCGTATCCGACCATCGGCTCTTTCATAAACATGAAAACGATCAGTTTAAGGTAGTAGTACCCTGCAATCGCGGAGTTAAGCGCCATAATGAGGGCTAAAACCGTGTAACCTGCACTGACGGCAGAACCGATCATATACATTTTACCCCAAAACAGGCCAAACGGCGGAATTCCGGCAAGTGATAGCATAAACAACGCCATCATCACGGCACCCATCGGCATTGTTTTAATCATCCCTGAGAATTTTTCATACGGATGGTCTGAACTTTGACCCGGCAACAGATTTTTTTGGCGATTGACCCATAGCATAGTAAAGGCACCGAGATTAGTGAAACTGAACAATGCCCAATACAAAAAGAGTCCCGTATTGGCTTGTGTCGTACCGATCAAAATTGCCGCCATTACAAAACCGGCATGGCTGATTGAACTGTAGGCCAACATACGCTTGACATCGGTTTGTACCAAAGCCCAAATATTGGATGCCGTCATGGTTACAACAACACCGATATAAAGAATGACTTGAAGCCATACCACTCCGCTGTGAACCAAAAATTCGAACAAACGCATCGCGACAACAAATGCCGCGATTTTTGGTACGATAGACATATATCCCGCTAATGCCGCAGATGAACCTTCATACACGTCCGGCGTCCATGTGTGAAACGGAACCATTGAGAGTTTAAATCCGAATGCCGCAATCATAAACGCCATAGAAACAAGGACATAGCCGATATTGCTGTAGTGATCTTCTGCCAATACCGTAGCAATTTGGTTGATCTCAACCGAACCGCTGATCGCATACAAAATCATCGATCCGAAAGCATAGAAACCTGCCGCTAAAGCTCCCATTGTGAAATACTTCACTGCCGCTTCAAACGATTTTGAGCGGTTGTGCAATGCAATCAACGTATAAAGAGCCAAAGAGGCCGTCTCAAGACCGACAAAAATCAAAATAAGGTTATCGGTAGCAACCATAAACTGGAAGCCTGCAATCATAAACAAGAAAAGGGCGAAATACTCCGGATAGTTGTACTCATGGAACCGTTTTGATGTCAATGCCAACGGAATAAAGAGCATTGAACCCACAACAATGATAATCTGTGAAAGGATAGCAATTCCATCCATCAACATAACATCAAAGAATCCTAGAACCGTCCCATTTTTCAAGAAAACACCGGCAAAATCAACCAATGCACCCAAATCAAGGAGCAAGAAAAGGAGACTGATCATGACGTATAACGATTTATGCAATCCCCCTTTCACCATATCGATCACCAAAATTGCCAACGCACCGACGATGGCAATCAGCATCGGAGCTAGGGTCGCTAAATTGAGCGACGCAAGTGAAACATTAATCGGCTCCAACATTAGTGCGCCTCCTGCATTGGAATAATCTCATTTTTGCCTGAGAGATCAGGAATACGTGCTTTTGCCTCTGGGCTTTGCGCTTTATCGTGCATCAATTGAATGACCGACTCAACACTATTGTTGATCGGTTCCAATACCGGTTTCGGATAAACTCCCAACCAAATAGCAACGATAACGAGAGGAATAAGCCCTAAATACTCGGTTCTATTCAAATCTTTAAGATTTTTGTTCTTTTCATTGGTAACAGCGCCAAAAAACATCTTTTTATAGGCGGAAAGCATATAAATGGCTCCGACGATAATTGCGACTCCAGCGGTCAGGGTCAACATATGGGACTGTTTGTAAAAGCCCAAAAGACACAAAAATTCTCCGACGAAGTTGATCGTAAGAGGCAAGCCAACCGATGCCATCATCATAATTCCGAAAATCGTCGCATAACGCGGCATTACCGATGCAAGACCGCCGAACTCAGACATCATTTTTGTATGACGACGATCGTAGATAACACCGACGAGTAAGAACAGAGCTCCAGATACAACCCCATGCGCTAACATCAAGAAGACCGAACCGCTGACACCCTCAACGTTCAAAGCAAACGTTCCGAGGATAATAACCCCCATGTGGGATACGGAGCTATACGCTACGACTTGTTTAATATCCTCTTGCGCATAGGCTACCATTGCCGTATAGATAATCATGATGATAGCGATAATAGCGATCGGGAACATGAAAAAGACAGACGCATCCGGAAACAACGGTAATGAGAAACGGACAAATGCATACGTACCCATTTTAAGCAAAATCGCCGCAAGGATTACCGAACCGATTGTCGGAGCCTGACCGTGCGCATACGGAAGCCATGTATGGAACGGGAACATCGGAACTTTGATCGCAAAGCCGAGGAAAAATGCTGCAAACAACCACAATTGGAAGTTCTCCGGCAAAATCAGACGATACCACTCTAAAATCGAGAAGCTCCATTGTCCTGTTGCTTGGTAATAAAAGTACGCCATAAAGAGCATACCGACCAACATTACCAATGAACCTGTAAAGGTGTAGAGGAAAAATTTGATCGATGCGTAAATACGAAGAGGCCCGCCCCAAGCACCAATAATATAAAGCATCGGTACAAGTGAAAGTTCCCAAAAAACGTAAAATACGATGGCATCAAGTGCCGCGAAAACACCCACCATTGTCATCTCTAAGAATAACAGCGTAATGATTAGATCTTTTAGTCGGCGAGTTTCGGTTAACGACGCAATACCGATCAACGTGAAAAACGTTGAGAGGATAATAATAAAGAGTGAAATACCATCAACACCGAGAAGGTAGTTAATACCAAACGCCGGAATCAGCGGCATTGACTCCATAAACTGCATTCCCGATATCATCGGATCGTATGCATACCATAGCCACAAAGAGAGGACAAACTCAATAAATGCTACGGCAATACCGTAGGCTCTCATACTATCTTTAGTGACGACAAACCCGAGCATTGCAGCCAATGCAGGGAAGAAAATTAAAAGTGTTAAAATGTGATCTATCATCATTACTCCTTAAGCGCCGACCGCGTTGTATCCAACGGTAAAGGCGAGGGCAAGTGACACTAAAACGACCAAACCGATAACCATCCAACGAAGCATTGTTGAAAGATTTCCGTTTTGTATGTCACGTGTATTCTCGCCCGTTTTGTAGATTGCGTTCGCAATAGAATCAACGGTTGCATCAACAATTTTGAGATCAAACTGTTTCCATGCAATACGAGAAAGTTCCAAATACGGTTTTGAAAAAACTTCCTCATAAAATTTTGGAATGTAATACTGATTGCTCAATAATTTATAGCCGAAACTATTTTCCAGTTTAGAAGAACCATCCGGTACACTATTCCAGTTGCTGTATTTTTTATACGCAAATACAATAGCGGCAATAACAAACAACTGGGTTCCGATCGTCATAATCCAATAGGTCATCTCACCGTGAACATGGTACTGTGTATCCGGAAGCAAACTCGTAACCAATTGATAGTACGTCATTTTAAATGAACCCGCAATGATTGCCAACAAGAGCAACGGAGACATCGCTACTAACATAAATTTATACGCTTCATGCGGATGAATACCGAAAAGTTTATAACGCTCTTCTCCGTGGAAGATCAACGCAACAAGGCGGAATGAATAAAACGCCGTCAATCCCGCTGTAAGTAACAAGACAGTATAGATTACATAATGATGCTCAACAAACCCGACCTCTAAGATCAAATCTTTTGAAAAGAATCCGGCAAACGGATAGATACCCGCTAACGCAACGGAAGCAAGGGTCATCATAATAAATGTCCCTTTCATCACCTTGCGTAATCCCCCCATTTTAAACGGATCAAGCTCATCATGCATCGCATGCATCACGTTACCCGCACCGAGGAACAAGAGTGCTTTAAAAAAGGCATGCGCCATGAGGTGGAACAATGCGACCCAGTACGCACCCAATCCTGCTGCTACGAACATATATCCCAGCTGCGAAAGGGTAGAGTAGGCAATGATACGTTTCATATCACGGTTAACCAATGCCATTGATGCGGCAAACAATGCTACAAATGCACCGAGACTTGCGATAAAGATCCCGACATTCGGAATCAAATCATAAATCGGATTGGCACGAACAACCAAATAAACCCCTGCCGTAACCATGGTCGCCGCGTGGATCAACGCCGATACCGGAGTAGGACCTTCCATCGCATCGGCAAGCCATGTATGGAGCGGAAACTGCGCCGATTTACCCATTGCGCCGATAAAGAGGAAAATACCGATCCACGTCGTAACGACTAACGGAAGGTTTCCGATTTCAGAAAATACGACGTCGTATTGGAGAGAACCGGTATTCCAATAAATCAAGAAAATCCCGATAAGCATCCCAAGGTCAGCGATACGGTTCATAATAAACGCTTCGTTTGCTGCCCATGTTGCCGATTCTTTTTGATACCAGAAGCCGATAAGTCCCCACGAACAAAGACCAACCCCTTCCCATCCGATAAAGAGTCCTGCAAAGTTGTCACTCATAACGAGTACCATCATCGAGAAAACGAATGCTGAAAGCCATGAGAAGAAACGGTTGAATCCTTTATCATGATCCATGTAGCCGATAGAGTAGATATGGACTACCGTAGAGACGATGGTAACTACCATCATCATAACCACGCTCACTTGGTCAACGACAAACCCAAACGGGATATAAAGATCTCCCGTTTCCATCCATGTCATCAGTTCAACATGAACCGTATGCCCGCCCATGACATAAGAGAGCAAAAGTGCACTGCTCACAAACGAAGTAAACAATAATCCCGATGCCACAATACCGACATGCTGTGATTTAGGTGACCCTCCGAAAAGAGAAGCGTAAAGCGACCCTACCAGCGGAGCAAACAGTGCGATATATAAATAAAGTTCCATAGTCTATCCTCGCATTGAATTCATTTGATCTAGGTCGATCTTACCGGTGCGTTTGTACCATACGATGAGGAGACCCAGCCCGATCGCTACTTCCGATGCCGCAATCGCAATAATGAAAAACGCAAACATTTGCCCGCTCAGATCACCGATGTAGTAAGAAATAGCGGCAAATGCGATGTTGGTTGCATTGAGCAAAATTTCCGTTGCAAAAAAGAGCATCAAAAGGTTTTTACGGCGCATTACCCCGATCAAACCGATAGCAAACAAAATTGTGGATAAAACAAGATAATGAGTTAATGTAATTTCCATCAGTGTCCCCCTGCTTGAGGTTCAAAACTATCATCCATCGTAGTAATCTCTTCTTCGGCCATCAAAGTTAATGATTTGTCCATTTTTTTACCGGCCAAAATAATTCCGCCGATCATTGCAACAAGGAGCATAACGGCTGCAAGTTCGAAAGGTACAAGGTATTTCGTAAAGAGAACCATACCCACGGCCTGTGAATTGCCTACCCCTTCTTGGATCGGATAAAGGGCTTGAATGTTATTTGAGACGATAGGTGCAACGAAAATTGCGACCACCATAACCGCTGCCAAAATCCCAAGGACAAAAACGATCTGCGGATTAGTACGCTTTTCAACAACATCACGTGTCGTATCGAAAAACATCATCCCGAATGCGTATAACGCCATTACTGCGCCTGTATAGACGATGATTTGGATCGCACCCAAAAAGTCGGCACCCAAAATAAAGAAAAATGCCGAGATGAAAATCATCCCCGCCGCCATTGCGGTAATCGCATAGAGCGCTTGGCTTGTCATTACCGTGATGGTAAACATCACGATCGTTAATGCCGCAAACAGATAAAAAGCGATTGCTTCAAACATACTTTGACTCCTTAATACGCCAACGGGGTCTTTTTGACCGACGCGTCGCTTCCTGGGATAATGGCTCCGAAGCCTGGGTATTCTGCTTGTTCACCCGCTTTTAAAAGATCAAGCGGGGTCAGCATATCGTCTTTAATGACGAAATGGGCACGTTGTTCTGAGGCATTCTCATACCGTTGTCCGTGAACGATAGCAAGTTCAGGGCACACTTCAGCACAGTAGCCGCAGAAAATACAACGTCCGAGGTTAATACTGTATTCAGTAACCTCTTTACGGCTATTCTCATCGATACGAGTGTCCATACGGATACAATCGGAGATACAAATTTTTTCGCACAATCCGCATCCGATACAACGCTCATATCCCGATTCCCACAAACGCAATAGTTTGTGTACCGCACGATAACGCGGCCCGATCGGGAGTTTTTCAAGCGGGTATTGAAGCGTGTGAATATCGAATTTAATCATCTCACGTAATACAACCCAAAGACCTACAAAGAGCTCTCCGTTGAATGTACGTTTAACAACCTGTTTAAATTTGTCCCACCCTGAAGTCGGGTAGGTTTCGATATCGACGTAATAGTAAGCAGATGACTCGCTCACGTTACGATTCGTAAATACTTCTTCATGATGCATAACCCAACCTCCTTAGAACATCATCACGATGCCGGTGATCACAATATTGATCACCGCAATCGGCATTAATACTTTCCAACACAACCACATCAATTGGTCAGGTCGGACATCCGGCCATGCAGCGCGTGTCCATAGGAAAAAGAAAAAGAAAAACGCTACTTTCAACAAGAGCTGAATTGCCCCGGCAATCGTACCATCACCAAAACCGCCCAAGAAAATGATGGCGATTACAAACGAGATGAAGAACATATTCGCGTATTCACCGATGAAGAAAAGACCCCAGCGCATACCCGAATACTCCGTACCGAAACCGTCAATGATTTCGTGATCGTTCGCAACAAGATGGAACGGTGTACGTCCCGTCTCAGCAAAAGCGGCAATCCAAAAAAGGATAAATGCCACCGGCTGTGACCATACGATCCAGTTGCCGATTCCACCCGCTTGGTAGTTATTGATATCGATTAACGACAATGACCCCACCATCATAAGGGGTGCCAATAGCGATAATCCCGAAATAACTTCATACGAAATGAAGATGGCGGCACTACGCGCCGCAGAGATCAACGACCATTTGTTCGCCGATGCCATACCCCCAAGGAGCGGTCCGTACAATCCGATAGCCATAACCCCTAATACGTAGAGGATACCGACATTGATATCAGCGACAATCGGATGCACTGTGTATCCGAATACCGTAAACTGAGGCCAAAACGGAATCGCCGCAGAGGCCATAAATGCCGTTGCAGCCGTAATAACGGGGGCGATTTTGAAAATCGGCTTCACAACGTTTTGAGGGATAATATCCTCTTTTGTAAAGAGTTTAATCCCATCCGCCGCGACTTGAAGCAAACCGAACGGGCCAACGTGCATCGGTCCAAGACGGCGTTGCATAAACGCCAGCACTTTACGCTCAAAATAGGTCCCAAGACCCGCGAGCGCTGAGAAGACTAACAAGATTACAACGATTTTAATGATCGTTTCTATAATGAATGCTACATCCATGCTTTACACCTTTTGAATTGATACGCACGCAAAACGGTAACCGTCAAACAGTGCCTCAGAATTGATAGCGGTATCGAATGTCGGAAGATACGAAATATCCCCTTCGATTTTACCGTCTGTGATAACGCTGACACGTACTTCACCGCGCGCGGTTTTAACATTCACCATGTCTCCTTCATTCCAGCCGTTGCTTTCCATAGCTGAAGCAGATACGTATAAACCGCCCGAGCCTTTAAGCTGGTGTGACATTGCCGTAAACGGAGAGAATTGAAGTACCGGATTTGCCAAGTAAACCACTTTATCTGTGATTGCCGAATCTGCGTTAAACGGTGTTACGTTTTCATCCCCGCTGACACTCACTGCGATATTTTCTAGCAGATATCCGCGAACCTCTTCACCGGTGTTGGTGAAATTGTTCGGAAGGGTGTCAAATGCCATTGCTTTGAATCCTCTATTTACAGGAAGCTGCGCCGTGTAATCAACCGTGAATTTCAAGTTTACACCAAGGGCATTGGCAAGATCATTCAGAACGTAGCCGCCGTAGCCGAGTGCCGCATTGGTCGGATTCACCCGTTTGTCGATACTGGTCAATGTCCCCTCTTGTTGATTCAGAGCCGGCATATCCAAATCACCGTTACCCAATGCGCTGAGGGTGAAATCACCCGCTATGTTGTAACCGATAGTGTAATTTCCACGGCTACCATCAAGATCACATATCATCGCAACACCGAGGGTATTAGAAAGATTTGGGATCATTGTGACACTAAACGGTGTGTATTTTTCAATCAATGCCACAAGACGTGCACAATTCTCAGAATGTGGATGGGTGTACAAATCAGGCCCCACCATCAGGCTAAACGTCTCTTTTTTCGCCAAATACTTAGCGAGGGTATCGGCAAATCCCGCAGGTGCGCTCACGAGGGCGAAGAGAGCGTTTTCATCCACTTCTACCTCTTTTGAGACTTTTTTCTTGATGGTTTTAGTGACCTCTTCAGTAACCTCTTCTTCGATGCCGCTCTCTTCGTTGAGTACTTTTTTGACAACCGTTTCGGTCACTTTCTCATCTACTGTCTCTTCAACCGTAATGGTTTTCATCGAATGGAACGTTGCCAAATATTCGGTGATACTCGATGGCATTGCCGCTTTATCCCCGAAAAGATCGAGCATCAAATACAGTGCCGCCTCTTCCATCATCGGAGCATGGTTGAACTGTGTCACGTTTTTCGACATATCGGCGATAACGGGATCATTGATCGGGTGAAAATACAATCCCGCACCTTTGTTCATAGAGAAGGCATTGTTCATCGCGAAACGGGCATTCGGATTATCCGTTTTGAGTGCACTTCCGATAGAGACAACGAAATCCGATTCGTGAACCTGTTTCAAATCACCGCCGTAAAGTGATTTCCCACTGATAGTGCTGTAGCTGCTCAAAAAGTTTTTCAGTGCCAACGCTTCGTTATTCACTAATCGGTAGCCGTATTTGACTTTAAGACGTTGAAGAATCAATGCCTCTTCGTTGGTGATCGTCGAGGTAAATGCGATGGTATCGGCTTTTTTAAAGGCTGTAACCGCTGCATCAAAGGCTGCCGCATTTTTAACCACATCACGATTCTCGAAATCGTATCCGTAACGCCCAGCACCGCAGAGGGATACATAGTTCCACTCATTTTTAACACGGTAAATTTTAGCCTCTGGATCGGTAATACTGGTATGTTTGATATCGTAGCTGAGCTGACACCCTGCCGAACAATGAGCACACGTAGCAGGGATTTGTTTGTGTTCCCATGCATTGGAGGTGTACTGATAATCACTGCTCACCAATGCCCCGACCGGACATACGGAGCTACACTCGCCGCAGTCAGTACAATCAAGTCTGTCTCCGCCGTTTGGAGCAATGAGCGATTTGTTAAGTTTATTCCACATTGCATAGGCATCTTTAGGCATAGACTCTTTGAATTCAGCCTCAATCGCTTCAGAGCCGCGTGCTACGGTAGAGAGTGCCGCATCCCCGATCATATCTTTACAGACGGTAATACAACGCTCACACATAATACACAATGCCGGATCGTAATGGATCAAGCCCCAGTTTTGTGCCGGTTTATGGGTATCTTTGATCGAGTATGTTTGTGAATCAACTCCCACTTCCAACGTATAGTTCTGAAGTTCGCATTCACCCGATTGGTCGCACACGCCGCATTCCAGAGGGTGGTTTACATCATAAACTTCCATAATGGCTCTACGCTCCGCCAAAATATTCGGCGTCGTGGTCGTAATATCCATCCCCTCTTTAGCTTTGGCATTACACGCATAGACTTGCTTGCCGTCCGCTTCAACCAAACAAATACGACACGCCAATGTCGGTGAACATCGTGTCAGATAGCAAATCGCAGGGATAAATATCCCGTTGGCTCGCGCCGCGTTGAGGATATATTCACCCTCTTGCGTCTGAACACTACGACCGTCTATGGTAATCGTGATTTCATTCATGATCCACTCCCCATCTTCATAATTTTCACCTTTTCAAAGCGATATTGTTCATTCAATGCACCGAATGCCTCATCATAAGCCGGAACCAAAGCAACCGTCCCTTTCAATGAAGTATCAAGTTTAAAAATACGTTCTTGCGTCGCACTCTTAAATTCAATTTGAATTTTATCACCATCACCGATTTTTGCAGCAGCGGCAAACTGTGCGGAACCGCGTAAAGTTGTATCTTTTTCAAGCTGCGACGTGCGCGCCGTATAACTGTTAAACTGATTCACCGGATTACAGCGATAAACAACCGTTCCGTTGAACTCCGGCAAATCAGCGATCTCTTCAAGCACTCCTGAAGCTTCAATATCACGATTTTCGAGCATATAACCTCGATAGTCTTCACCCAAAGCTCCAAAAAAGTTCCCCAAATCATCGAATGATTTTCTCTCAAACCCTTTTTCGCGAGGCAGTGCAAGAGTGTAATCAATGGTGTTTTCTGCTTTGACACCGAGGGTGTTTGCAAGATCGTTGAGGGTGTACCCTTTAAACGCTACCGCTACATTGGTCGGCAATACTTGATAATTGATACTGACGAATGTCCCCTCTTGGCTGTTGAGTGCTGCAAGCGGAAGCATCGCATCCCCGAATGAGCCTATCGTGTAGCTTCCTGCTGCATTGTAACCGACAACATTTGCGCTGCCGTTGTCACTGTCCAAATCACAAATGAGCGATACACCGACGGTATTGACATTGGTAGGTATTACCACAACCGAAAACTCGGTATAGGTCTCAATCATCGCACAAAGACGTGCTATGTTGGAAGAGCGTTTATGGTTCAATACATCGCTTCCGATTACGAGTGTTTTTCGTTTCGCTCTCTTCATTGATTGAGCAATTCGCGTAAACTCTTCATCACCGACATTGCTCTCAGCGCATAAGTATCCCTCGTCGAGTTCTTTGAAATACTCGCGGTTCTCTTCGCTGATATCTGCACCCTCTAGAAGGGTTGCTGCCAGCATTGCAACGACACCCTCTTCGGTTCCCACTTCGTATTTCACAAACTGAGTTACGACGTTTTGAAGCAATTCATCTTCAAGCGGATGCATATAAATAACTTTTGCACCTCTGTGACGTGCTGCCGTCGTCACCGCATAACGGACGACCGGATTATCGGTGCTGATACGTCCACCAAGAACAATGATCCCGTCGCTTTGGGTAATGGCATCGAGACTTCCGCCGAACCCGCTCTTACCGCTGATGGAACTGTAAGCCGCCATAAAACTCTGATACGCACGTGCCTCTTCGTTGTAGAGCTTAAGCCCCGTTTTCTCTTTGAGGCGTTGAAGGATCAGAGCCTCTTCGTTGGTAATGAGGGAACTGAATCGAATCGCTTCGGCACTCTTTATCGCATGGATCGCTTTTGCGAATTCCGCTTCGTCTTTAGAGGCTTGGTGATCGAAATCAAAACCGAATCGTCCCGCACCGCAAAGGGTCGTGTGCTCAAAATCATTGGTAACACGGTAGATACGGTCTTCTCCGTTGCTCGTCGAGGTGTGTTTAACTTCGTAACTCAATGAACACCCTGCCGAACAATGGACACACGTAGCAGGGACTTGAGAAAGCTCCCATGCATTCGCGCTGTACTGAAATTCCGAACTGACCAACGCACCTACGGGACATACCGCGATACATTCACCGCAGAACGTACAATCGAGAACGTCGCTATTTTTCGGAATGACAGACGATTTGTATCCCCCAAATTGAAGGGTAATTGCATCATCGCCGATAATCTCATTACAGACGTGGACACATTTTTCGCACAAAATACACAATGACGGATCGTAGTTGACCAATCCCCAATGCTCAATGTGGCGGTGTTGCTCTTTGGCACTAAAATGTTGTGCCGAAACCCCGAATTCCAATGTTTTATTTTGAAGATCACATGCACCCGATTTGTCACACACACCGCACTCTAACGGATGATTGACATCATAGAGACGCATAATATTCGTCCGTTCGGTTTTTAAACGATCCGAATCAAGGGTAACCGAAAGCCCCTCGATCGGTGGAGTTTGACAGCTGAGAATCAGCCCGTCAGTTTTATCGGTTTCAACCACACATAAACGGCATGATGCACACGGAGTCGTCTTTTCCAAATAACACATGGTAGGAATATAAAATCCCGCTTTCCGTGCCGCTTGGAGAATAGTCTCCCCTTTTTGCGCCGTTACGGGTTGATTGTTAATCGTAAAGTTAATCATCCATCCCCCCTTAATGTGCGACCATCGCGATATAGTAACAACGCATACAGCGTTCCGCCTCTGCGAGTGCCTCTTCTTGTGTAAAACCGTATTTCACTTCACGATTATTATCTTTGCGCTCATCGACCGTGAGTACTTCACTGTGTTGGCGCGGCAAGCCCGGAAGCCACCCTTGAATCTTCTCTTTTTTATCATAGACTTTGAGCTTGCGGAGGTGATCTTCCATAATCTCATCGTTCGTCAAAGTAATTTCGCCACTCATGACATAGCGCGACATCACCGATGCGGCACGTTTTGCCTGACCGACGGCATTAACGATGGTCATCGGACCGTATTCACAATCCCCCGCCGCAAAGATTCCCTTACGTGAGGTCATATAATCTTTTCCGTTTGTTTTGATCGTCGCCCATGAGGTGCGCTCGATCTCCCACTCTTCAGGGAGAAGTTTCAAATCGGCACTTTGAGAAACGGCAGGGATGAGATAATCGCACTCCATCTCAAAACTTGCCCCTTCCACTTTTTCCAAGGTCGGACGTCCGCCATTCGGATCGGGAACCAGTTCAAAACGATCAACGATTAGTGCTTTGAGAACATCATTTTCATCCTTCATCGCCGCAACAGCAGAGTGAAAAATAAACTCAACACCCTCTTCAACCGCTTCATGATACTCTTCATACGTTGTATTTTTAATGATTGTCGCTTCGTCACGACGGTACAACATCACCACTTTTTTGGCATTTGCACGGATCGCACAGCGGACAACGTCCATCGAGGTAAATCCGCCCCCGACACACACGAGCGTTTTGCCGGTTAGATCGACAAAATCGGCAGGAAGCATGTGCCGTTTTTGATCGGCTTCGGGAACCATAATGTCGTATTTAACTTGGAGATTGACTTTATCCAAAAAGTCGATGGCACCCCAATATCCTTGGATTTCAGGACGTTCGTTATCACAATAGACTTTTTTCGAGATACGGGTACCGGTAGCGACCAACGTTGCATCATACTCATTCTCAAAACGGCGCATCATATCGGCGGTGACTTTGGAGTTCGTGATAAAGTTCACCCCAAGGCTTCGAACAGCTTCGATATCTTGGTTGTATTTATCGATCGGCATACGGTATTCCGGAACCCCGACCGCTACTTCACCGCCGAGTACCGGAAGCTCTTCATAGACATCGACATCGATTCCGTCCAATGCTAGATAGTACGCACCCGTCAGTCCCGCAGGACCCGCACCGATAACGGCTACTTTTTTACCGAGTGAAGCTTTTTTCTCGCTCGGATGAAAGAATCCAAATCCGTGATCGGTCTCATAATCGGCACCGAGACGTTTGAGTTCCATGATCGAAATCGGCTCGTCCAAATTGGTACGGCGGCACTCGGTCTCACACGGATGAGGACAGACACGTCCGCATGTATGGGCAAGAGGCATCGTTTGACGCGTTGCCATCAATGAATCGTCAAAACGTAAATCACGAACACCCTCGATATACGCCGGAATATCGACATGTGCGGGACACGCATCCATACACGGTGCGGTAATTTTCGCGATATAGCTGGTATCTTCCATATGATAATGCTTGGAAGGTTTTTGGTTCTCGATGCACGCCATAAAGTCTGATTCAAAGTGAGTCATAAGATCCAATAGCGGATTCGGAACGGTTTTCCCGATCTCACACTTAGAGGTCTCCTGCATCGTTCTTGAAACCTCTTTGAGGTGCTCCATATCACTTACTGAGCCTTCGCCGCGAGCGATTTTATCAAGCAAATCGTATAGTATACGTCCACCCCATCGCCCCGGTGCACAGCGTCCGCACGCTTCGGAATAAACCTGATACTGCGCCGCATATTCTGTTGCAAGACGAACGACGTCTACCTCAGGATTAAAAAGCGCCACACCGTCCCAACCGATAAACGCTTTGGAATGGGCATGTTCGTTGTATTCCAACGGAAGGTTATAAGCAGAATTTTCCCAAGCATCCTCGCGTTTGCCGATGTTGTTAATTTGCTCACCCCGCCACGTGGAGAAATAGACTTTACTCACACCGTTTCCTTATTTCTTGACCACAATGGTCCAGTCAGCTTCGTTGAATTTCAACGAGTTCATGAGGGTGCACCCCAGTTCTTTAACCAAATCAGCCGATTGCTGTACCGAAGTAAAATCACCAATTTCAAACAAGAAAATCAACACTTCACCGTTGATTGCATCTTCTTTGATAATAGCGGACATGCGGCTTGCAAAGTTCTCTTTTAAATGACGTAAATCGTAACGTTTCACTGCATGCTCCTTTTAGCGGTCTACTTCACCGAAGACGATGTTGGTCGTCCCGATGATAGATACAACGTCCGGGATATAGTGACCCGGTAATAGGTCTGTCAAAATACCTGTATGCCAGAACGACGGCGCACGGAGTTTTAGACGGTACGGATAGGCTCCACCTTGAGAGTTGATATAAAAACCAAGTTCTCCCTTAGGTGATTCGGTCGCCACATAAACCTCTCCTACCGGAGGGCGCATCCCCTGAGTCACGAGGACAAAGTGTTGCATCAACGAGTAGTTTTGGGTCATAATGTCGATTTTCGGTGCCGAGATGTATTGCGGTGCATGTGCCATTAACTCAGGTCCAGTCCCCGCATACATATCGATCACTTGGTACAAGATTTTCGCAGACTCGCGCATCTCTGCCATATAAAGTTTATAACGGGCGTAGTTGTCCCCTTTGTCGGAGACCGGAACGTTGAACTCCACTTCATCATAAAGCTCGTACGGTTCTTCTTTACGGATATCCCACTCGACACCCGAAGCACGGAGCATTACCCCTGAACAACCCCAGCTTTGAGCCATCTCTTTAGAGATAACCCCGACATTTTCCATACGCATCAACCAGATACGGTTGGTATCGAGAAGATCTTCGTAATCTTTGATGTTTTCCGGCAATTTATCGAGGAATTTACGCAAATCGGCGATAAAATTATCCGGTAAATCAAGAGGAACACCGCCGATGCGGATCGCTGCATGGGTCAAACGGGCACCGCAGTAATCTTCGATCAAATCCATCAAATACTCACGCTCACGGAACGCGAACAAGAACACCGTCATAGCCCCGATATCCAGAGCCGTCGTCGCCAACCAGAAAAGGTGAGACATAAGGCGATTCGTCTCAAGAAGCATCATACGGATCACTTTGGCACGGCGCGGAACATCAAGCCCGATAAGCTCTTCTACCGCCAATGCAAAGCCGTAGTTGTTTGAGCTTGAAGCGATATAGTCCATACGATCGGTTGTCGGCATGAACTCGTTATAGATCATGTTCTCCGCCATTTTTTCCATACCGCGATGGAGGTATCCGATATCCGGATGGGCTTTCGTGATTTGCTCCTGCTGCAAATGGAGCATCAAACGTAATTGTCCGTGCGCCGAGGGGTGTTGAGGCCCGAAGTTAAGGATCAGTTCATTATCGTCACGATCAAACGTAATATTTTCAAAAAAGGGTCGTAATCTATTGGATTGTTGCATACTGTAATTCCTTAACGATCGCGATCAGAGATCACGACGCTTTTTTCTGCGTCAAATTTTTGGATGAGGAATACACCCTCATTCTCTTGGTAACACAATGGAGTATCCGGTTCACCTTGAGAGATGTCGGTACCACGCGGTACTTCGTGCCCCAAACGCGAAAATCGTTCGGTGTCGTAACGATCCACTCGTGCCGGATCACGGTTTTCAGGCCCAATAATCTCGCGTGCTTCTTTTCCGAAAATTTTATCCACTTCGTACCATTGGGCAAACTCATCCCCTTGGAGCGGATAGATTTTACGAAGCGGGAACCCTTCCCAATCATCCGGCATCAAAATACGTTTCATAAACGGATGGTTATTAACAACGACGCCGAACATATCGTACATCTCACGCTCAGACCAGTCGGCAGAACGGAAAAGAGAAGAGAGACTTTGGATCGACTCTTTCTCATCAATTTTGCATTTCACACGGATACGTTTGCGTTTAGACATACTGAGCATTTGGTAGAAAATCTCAAATTTCCCCTCAGTTGCTAACCAATCGATTGCTGATAATTCAGAGAGCTGATTGTACTCAAGCTCATTTTTCATGAGTTCAATTACGCCGAAGTTATCCGCTGCATTGATTACAACAACCATTTGCTTCACTTGGATATAGGCATCCAAGACCTCAAACTTTGCTTTGATCGCTTCGAGATCGTGAGCGAATACCGCATCTTCAGAAACATCGCTTTTCGCTACCTGAGGAGCAACCCAGTAACGGTCGGTGTAATAGGGTTTTTTCTGTACGTCGTCTTTAGGGGTGTAAGCTCTCATTACATCAACCTTTTTGGTTTTTGAGCGCGGGATGCACTCTCACGTCGAATTTTTTGTTGTAGCAATAATACTGCATACTGAAGTGTCTCAGGGCGAGGTGCGCATCCCGGAAGATAGAGATCGACTGGGATAACACGATCAACCCCTTGAACCGTTGCGTAGGTATTAAACATACCGCCGGTATTGGCGCATGAACCCATCGAGATGACCCATTTTGGTTCGGTCATTTGATCGTACAAACGGCGAATAAACTCCGCATGTTTTTTCGTCAATGTTCCTGCAACGACCATAAGCTCTGCTTGACGCGGAGAGGCACGGAAAATCGTACCGAACCGGTCGAAATCATACCGTGATGCCCCCGAAGCCATCATTTCAATACCGCAGCATGCCAAACCGTACGTCAATGCCCAGAGTGAATTAGATCGACCCCAGTTAACTACTTTATCAATCGTCGTCAATGCAACGGGAAGCCCGCCATCTTTGAGATAATTTACTTGATGTTGTGCCATTCGAGAGCCCCTTTCTTCCACGCATAAACGAAACCGATTGCCAGCAATAAGATGAACATCATCATCTCAACGAATCCAAACCACCCTAATAGTTTAAAATCGATCGCCCATGGAAACATAAAAACAATCTCCACATCAAACAATAAAAACAACAATGCGAACAGATAAAACTGTGTCGAAATACGATTGGGTTGTTTCGTCACTTCCGGTCCACATTCGTAGACCGTAAGCTTCAGTTTTTCAGTATCTTTGGCCGCTAATGCGCGGCTGGCTAAACGTGCGATAACGGTTGTGGCATAAAATGCACCAAACGTCAACACAAACAGTACAAATACCCCAAAGTAAGGATTTGCTACGTTGTAATGCTCCATAGTTCCGACCTTT
Source organism: Sulfuricurvum sp. RIFOXYD12_FULL_44_77 (assembly GCF_001830725.1). Taxonomy (NCBI): domain Bacteria; kingdom Pseudomonadati; phylum Campylobacterota; class Epsilonproteobacteria; order Campylobacterales; family Sulfurimonadaceae; genus Sulfuricurvum; species Sulfuricurvum sp. RIFOXYD12_FULL_44_77. The sequence continues at coordinate 2,241 of NZ_MIBU01000270.1, read as the reverse complement.
TTGTGGTTGATGGCATATCCCGTCGCAGAGAAATTCTCCGCCACGCTATACGGTTTTTATAAAAACAGTTGTTGCACTATAACAAAAAGAGAATTAAACAAACCCTTATCCATACGATATTTAAATGTCTCTGTCACTATAAGAAACACCGCGTAATTGGGTTTTGGAGATAAATGTTAAATTACGTAACACTTTGGGAGAAATGTTCTCATTTCGTATCAAAACGGAACAATTTGTCGTGAAGATTGAGGATTTAAGAGGTGTTCCACTGAATACCCTATGCTACTAATCGAAGCAATATCAGTTTTTCTCTTGAAGCATCCGATCAAGTGTAGCAAAAACGCCGTCACTTGCATGTTCCATCTCTTCAAATACTTTTACAAATCGCTCAGACCCGACATCCTCACTCTTCATCAAATCAAAGATTTTGTGGGTAGAGTTATGGACAACGGAGTGAGGAGATTCAAGGGATGAATAACTTGGTGTATGTTTGAAGAAATCGGATCCCTCACCTTCATAATACCATTTACCCAAACGGCAATTGTGGTGATCGACAAAATTAAACTGCTCTTTTTTAGTAATCGCAGAGAGATAGGTATTGACTTTCCAGATAATGTGATCCAATTTCGCCAAACTCATAAAAATACGTTCTGCCGTATGTTCCGTACTCATAAACGTTTCCCTCATCATCTGGGCATTATGGTCCATATTAGCATTAAAGCTTCCGATTGATTCGTTTGATTCTTCGATGCTCTCTTGTACTTGCTCAAATTTATCGCCGATAGTGGTAACGTCTTGTTTCATTGACTGTAATGAGATGTTGATCTCGCTGATCGCTTTGTCCGTTCTATCCGCCAGCTTACGAACTTCATCCGCAACAACCGCAAATCCTCTTCCGTGTTCTCCCGCACGCGCCGCTTCGATTGCGGCATTGAGTGCTAAGAGGTTTGTTTGATCAGAGATATCTTTAATCAGTACCAAAATACTCGCCACATCTTGCGCACGTTCGGAAAGGGCTTTAACCGTCTCCATAGACTCTAATGCTAAAGAATTCAACCCTTCCAACGTATGTGAAATACCAGAGGCTTTATGTCCAAGCTCAACAATATTTTCCAACAACTCCGTGGATTGGGCAATATGCTCTTTAGAAGAAGAGACCGATGAGGCCATATTCCCCTGAACATCGATCAGATTTTTTTTGAGTTGCTCATTTTGATAGGTCATAACAGCCGATGCGTTTCCACATCGATGCCGCTCCTGCTCTTCTGCAATCTTCGTTTCACATTCATGAAGTTTATGGGAGAGTTCTTGATTTTGTTCTCGTAGTGCACTGTTCTCTTTTTGCAGCGATGAGAGTTCCTCTCTCAACTGTGTATCATCACTAAACCAACCCATAATATTCTCCACTTTATTGCTCAATATGGTGGATTATACTCCCGCTTTGTTGCAAATACAACAATTTGGTGAAATTTAGGTCATGTCGTGATAACTTTTTGATAAATTAATGACTTAAAAATCCCACCGATTTTTCCCCCTCAAAGCTTCCTGATCGCTCTTTTTGGATCTCACTGATAAAATCTTCAAGTCTGAAGGAGCCTTCAGCGCGTGCGGCAACTTGGTAGGCCGTGTTTTTGACAATCAAATTGATTTGTCCCCCTGTTAAAGGATATGTTGAGAGTTTTTCAACATCAAACCCTTCCGCATACGGCGCATTTTTCGGCAGCATCATCTTCCAGAGTGTCAGCCGCTGTTTTTGATCCGGTTTTTTAAACTCGATTTTGTAGTTAAATCGGCGTGAAAAAGCTTGGTCAATATTTTCGAGGAGATTGGTTGTTGCAATCAAAATCCCCTGAAATTTCTCAATCTGCTCCAAAAAGATATTTTGCATCTGATTGTGCATCTGATCGGCAGAGGAACCGACTCCGGATGAACGCGAAGAGAGGAATTGATCCGCTTCATTCAAAAGCAAAATCGGTTCAGTCTTCGTTTGGCGGGTCAAATCGGCGTAGGTATCAAAAATCTTTCGTACATTTTTTTCCGATTCCCCGACGTACATCGAGAGGATTTTGGAACAGTCAAAACTCAAAACCTGACGTTTCAATGAACGGGACAATGAATGAGCCGTAAGGGTTTTTCCCGTCCCTGGAGGGCCGTAGAAAATAATCCGTGCATCAATCCCCGCTTTTTTATCTTTGACTCCCCATTCATGAAGCCGTGCGATCACTTCGCGATCCAACTGAC